>CACYLQ010000046.1:11509-20885 GCA_902775195.1 uncultured Pseudobutyrivibrio sp. | reverse complement strand
ATATCGATAAAATGATATTTGGCACCTGTGCTAGATGTCCATATCCCACCAGTTTTTGTAAATGAATATATCTGTTTTCCTCTATTGAAAACTTCTACCTTCTGATGTGCGGTATAGAACATTAAACCAGAATTATGATAATCGTATTCACTTAAATTAAAGAAATATTCTGTAGAACCGTCAGCAAGATTTGCTAATCCGCAAGGCTCAATGATAGTCATTTTGTTTTCTTTATGCTGACTTGTACCAAAATAGCAAGCTAGCATTAAAAATGCAGCTATCAATAAAATAACAGTATATAGTTTTGAAATAATGATATCCCTATTAGGTTTACGATTGTTGTTCATTTCTATAATTGTTATAATTCACACATTCTTTTACTTCTGTTCACTAATTTATAACAATTTTATCACAATTTTTTAAGAACTACAACCAATACATTTACCCCAGGAAATTAGAAATGTACCTGTAAAGCACGTCTGTGCCTTCAATATAGCTACTATGAGTTTCGCCAGAAAGAATTAAAATTTTAGAATTATTGATGTTATTAGCTATTTTTTTAGTCTCTTTTTCTTTTATACAGTCATGTTCGCCTGCAACAATCAAAGCTGGAACCGATATTCTTTCTAGATCAGATGGTTCGATATCTGGTTCCACAAGCATCATTCCTGTTATTGGGTCGTTAGTCTTTCTATATTCTCTTTTTATTTCTCTTAAATCCCTGTGGTGAATACCTGCAGGTGAAAGATTAGCTCCGCAACAAACAATAGATGAGATTAATCTGCTAGCCTTAATTGCAACTAAAAGAGCTATTATCCCTCCATCAGAATAGCCAACTAATGCTGGCTTTTCTATATCCAATGCCTTAATAAGATTGATTACGTCATTTGCCATATCATCATAATGATATTCCTTTGGGGTAGCGCTCTCTCCATGACCTCTGGAATCCATAGCGTACACAGTGTGATATTTGCTCATGGTTTCAACAAGAGTATCAAAAATATGATGGTCTTCGTTATTTCCATGTATAAGAATAACCGGCTTCCCCTGGCCGGTCTTCTCATAGCATATAACCTGCGAATTTAGCTGAATGTACATAATCTGCCCTCATTACCTTCTCTGTTAATTTAAATGATTTATTTTGCAGCAATAACCTGCTTCATATCATATAATCCAGCTGGTTTTCCTGCCAAATACTTAGCTGCCTCAACAGCGCCCTTTGCAAATACGCTCTTAGAATAAGCTGTATGCTTGATAGTGATAACTTCGTCTAATCCTGCGAAAATAACCTCATGCTCACCAACGATGTTTCCACCTCTAACTGCTGAAATACCGATTTCGTTCTTTGGACGTTTTTCTCTTCTGTCTGCTCTACCGTAGCAATATTCATAATCCTCTTCAAGCGCCTCGTTACATGCATCTGCAAGAGCAAGCGCTGTTCCGCTTGGCGCATCAAGCTTCTGGTTATGATGCTTCTCTACTATTTCAATGTCAAAGCCTGCATCTGCAAATACCTGAGTAGCTTTTTTGCATAGATCAAAAAGAGTATTTATCCCCAATGACATGTTTGCTGAACGAAGTATTCCACATGCTTTGCTGGCCTTATCCACGTGAGCTATCATTTCATCTGTAAGACCTGTTGTGCATAAAACAATGTTCTTTTTGTTAGCCTCGCAATAATCAAGCAAGCCATCAACGGCAGCTACGTTAGAAAAATCTATAATTACATCAAAATCTACATCAACTTTATCAATAGAATCGAATACTGGATATTCATTGTCTATTTCGTTAAATTTATCTACTCCTGCAACGATGGTGATGTCGCTATCATTCTTGCACAAATCTGTGATAACTCTACCCATGTGTCCGTTGCAACCATTCATTACTGCTTTAACCATCTTAATCACCTCTACTTCACGTTTTAATAAAAGTTTATTAAAACTCTCAATAAAATACAAGAGCCAGAGATTATTTCTCTGACTCTAATTTTAATACATTATCAGCTATTTTAAATAAGCCTTGGGACATGTTCTGCCCCGTCAAAATAACATTTGTAATAAGAGATTTGCTTTCGAGAGCACTGATGATATCTTCTTCATCAATAATGCCCTCGTCCAAAACTCCTAAGAATTCATCCAAAATGAGTAAATCACATTCTCCAGTCCCAAGAACCTTTTTGGCGTAGTTCAAGCCATTGAGAATGTTGATTTTCTCTTCTTCTTTTTGTTCTTCAGTAAGATTTTCAAATCCATCCTTCGAACGCTCAAATCTGAAAAGCTTGATTTCAGGTTCAAGCTTTTCAAAATAATCTGTATTCGTCTCTGATTTAAGAAACTCTATAATAATGCATTTCTTACCCTGCGACGCAAAGCGGATTGCATTTCCAAGCGCTGCTGCGGATTTACCCTGTCCGTTTCCGTAGTAAACTTGTATAGTTCCCTTTTCCATGATTCTCCTACTTTCTGATGCTAGCTCTCTTTCTCATTAATGGATCAAGAATTCTCTTTCTAATTCTAAGAGATTCAGGAGTTACCTCCAAAAGCTCATCTACATCGATAAAGTCAAGTGCCTGCTCAAGACTTAAGATTCTAGGTGGTACTAATGTAAGTGCTTCATCAGCTGATGATGAACGAGTATTTGTAAGATGCTTCTTCTTACATACGTTAAGCTCGATATCCTCTGCACGTGAACTCTGTCCAATGACCATACCAGAATATACCTTCTCGCCTGGTCCAATGAATAATGTTCCACGCTCCTGTGCTGAGAAAAGACCATAAGTAACTGACTCACCACTTTCGAATGCAATAAGTGAACCCTGCTTACGATAAGCAATGTCACCCTTGTATGGCTCATAGCCTTCGAAAATAGTATTGATGATACCATTACCCTTTGTATCTGTCATAAATTCTCCACGGTAGCCGATAAGACCACGAGCTGGAATCTTAAATTCGATACGTGTATATCCACCTGTGATAGGTGTCATGTTCTGAAGCTCACCCTTACGCTGTGAAAGCTTCTCGATAACTGCTCCTGTAAATTCATCAGGAACATCAACATAGGCGCGCTCGATTGGCTCAAGCTTACGTCCCTTTTCATCTGTATGATAAAGAACCTCTGCCTTTGAAACTGCAAATTCAAATCCTTCACGTCTCATGTTCTCGATAAGAACTGAAAGGTGAAGCTCACCACGTCCAGATACCTTAAGTGAATCTGGTGAATCTGTATCTTCTACTCTAAGTGAAACGTCTGTGTTTAATTCCTTCATAAGACGCTCACGGATGTGACGTGATGTTACATACTTTCCTTCCTGACCAGCAAGTGGGCTATCATTTACAATGAAGTTCATTGAAATGGTAGGCTCAGAAATCTTCTGGAATGGGATAGGATTTGGTGCATCAACTGCACAAATTGTATCTCCAATGTGGATATCTGAAATACCAGATATAGCAACGATTGAACCAATATTTGCTTCAGCTACATCTACTTTATTTAATCCATCATATTCAAAAAGCTTTGAAATACGAACCTTGTTGTTCTTGCTCTCATCATGAGCATTGACAACGATAGCATCCTGGTTAATCTTAATCGAACCATTCTCAACCTTACCGATACCGATACGTCCAACGTATTCGTTGTAATCGATTGTTGAAATAAGAACCTGTGTAGGTGCCTCTGGATCACCAGTTGGAGCTGGAATGTAATCTACGATTGTCTCGAAGAGAGCTGTCATATCCTTAGGCTCTTCATCAAGGCTTCTCATTGCATATCCTTCCTTAGCACTTGCATAAATGAATGGGCAATCAAGCTGCTCATCAGATGCATCAAGGTCCATGAAAAGCTCTAATACTTCGTCGATAACTTCATCTGGACGTGCCTCTGGTCTATCGATTTTGTTGATACAAACGATAACAGGTAAATCCAAATCAAGAGCCTTCATAAGAACGAACTTAGTCTGTGGCATTGCGCCTTCGAAAGCATCTACAACAAGTACAACACCGTTAACCATCTTAAGTACACGCTCTACCTCGCCACCGAAATCGGCATGGCCTGGTGTATCGATAATGTTAATCTTTGTATCCTTGTAGTAAACTGCTGTATTCTTTGAAAGAATTGTGATACCACGCTCACGCTCAATATCGTTTGAGTCCATAACACGCTCGGCAACTTCCTGGTTCTCTCTAAATACACCAGACTGCTTTAAAAGCTCATCTACAAGTGTAGTTTTACCGTGGTCAACGTGCGCAATAATTGCAATGTTTCTAATATCTTCTCTACTCTGTACTGACATAAAATTTCCTTTTCTACTGCATATCTCTAGGTACAGTAAAAACCCCTAATCCGCTGGTAGGTAACAAGTGGTTCTGTAATTCCTCAAGCTCCCGCAAGCCATCTCCCATTGGAGCCAAGGGAACCTCCCTAAAGGGTCCCTCCTTAACTCCATGGGGCCCTCTTGCTCGCGCTTACCAACGTTGAGAGCCACTTGTTACCTATCAGCTCACTTAAAGTCGGTATATACCAACTCATATATAATACAGCGGCATCTCAGTCTTGGCAAGCGCAAGTAAAATATTACCTGCGGGAGCATGATAAACTAGGATGCCGCTTCTATCATTCTACGATTACTTTGTAGGTACGAGTTCGGTTTTGCCTCCCATGTATGGCTGAAGTACCTTAGGGATGGCTACGCTACCGTCTTCGCGAAGGTTGTTCTCCAAGAATGCGATAAGCATACGTGGTGGAGCAACAACTGTGTTGTTAAGTGTGTGTGCGAAGTACTTTGTACCGTCCTCTGCCTTAACACGAATCTTAAGACGACGTGCCTGTGCATCGCCAAGGTTAGAGCAGCTACCAACTTCGAAGTACTTCTTCTGACGTGGTGACCAAGCCTCAACGTCACAAGACTTAACCTTAAGATCAGCAAGGTCTCCTGAACAGCACTCAAGTGTACGTACAGGAATGTCTAAGCTACGGAATAAATCAACTGTGTTGTTCCAAAGAATATCATAGTACTTCTTTGAATCCTCTGGCTTGCAGACAACGATCATCTCCTGCTTCTCGAACTGGTGGATACGGTAAACACCACGCTCTTCAATACCGTGTGCACCCTTTTCCTTACGGAAGCATGGGCTGTAGCTTGTAAGTGTATAAGGTAAGTTAGCTTCATCATTAAGAGTGTCGATGAACTTACCAATCATAGAGTGCTCTGATGTACCGATGAGGTAAAGGTCTTCGCCCTCGATTTTGTACATCATGGCATCCATTTCTTCGAATGACATAACACCAGTAACTACGTTTGAACGAATCATGAAAGGAGGAACGCAGTATGTAAATCCTCTATCAATCATGAAATCACGTGCATAAGAAATAACTGCTGAGTGAAGACGAGCAATATCTCCCATTAAATAATAGAAACCATTACCTGCAACCTTACCAGCTGCATCTAAATCGATACCATTGAAACGCTCCATAATATCTGTGTGATATGGAATCTCAAAATCAGGAACAACTGGCTCACCAAACTTTTCGATTTCAACATTGCAAGAATCATCAGGACCAATTGGAACAGATGGGTCGATAATGTTAGGAATCTTCATCATGATTTCCTCAACCTTATCAGCGAGCTCCTTCTCAACTGGCTCTAACTCCTTAATCTTCTGCTTAAGCTCAGCTACTTCAGCCTTAGCTGCTTCAGCCTCATCCTTTTTGCCCTGAGCCATAAGAGCACCAATCTGCTTAGATGCCTTGTTCATTTCTGAACGCATGTCATCAGCCTGCTGCTGTGTGGCACGTCTCTTGTCATCAAGCTCGATGACCTCATCAACGAGGCCAAGCTTGTGCTCCTGGAATTTCTTTTTAATGTTTTCTTTTACTGCGTCTGGATTCTCACGTAAAAACTTAATGTCTATCATTTCAAATCTCCTAATCTAAACTTAGTTCTTCTTTGCAAACTTAACCTTAAAGATGTACCAAAGCTGTGTTGCAATGAAGATAGATGAATATGTACCAGCAATTACACCAGCAAGAAGTGGTAATGCGAATTCTCTGATTGATGAAACACCAAGGATGAGAAGCATAAGTACCATGATTGCTGTAGTGATTGATGTAGAAATACTACGTGACAATGTCTGTGCTAAAGAACTGTTGCAAAGCTCTGCAAGGTTCTCAGCTGTTTCTGATTTGATTGCCTTGTGATTCTCTCTGATACGGTCAAATACAACGATTGTATCGTTAACAGAGTAACCAATTACTGTAAGCATACATGCAATGAATGCTGCACCAACTGAAATACGTGCAAATGCGTAAAGTGCAAGTACGATAAGTACATCGTGGATAAGGGCGATGATTGCAGATGATGCAAATCTAAGATCCTTAAATCTGAACCAGATGTAAACAAGCATGCAAAGTACTGCAACGATAACAGCGATAGTAGACTGGCTACGCATCTCTCCTGAGATTGTAGAACCAATACTCTGTGATGTGATTGATTCTTCTGTTACGTTGAACTTGCTTTCAAGCATTTCGTTAAGTGATGTTCTCTCTTCAAGTGTAAGTGTACGTGTCTTGAAGATTGCCTGGTTGCTTCCATCAACTGTAGTTGTCTGGATAGTTCCTTCGCTTACGCCAAGTGTATCAGCGATTTCTGGAACAACCTTGTCATCAAGCTGATCAAGTGTATATGTTTCGTTGAAATCAACTGTTGTAGATGTACCACCTAAGAATTCAAGTGAGTAGTTAAGACCTCTACCGTCCTTAGCCTTGAATACGCCCATTGTGATAAAACCTGCAACTATGATTGCAACTGAAATTGTCATAAAGATAGCCTTCTTTGATACGAAATCAAACTTAGTAGGCTCCTTAGCCTTGCCGTATGCCTTTGGTGAACGAACGCCAAGTGCATAGAATGAATTCATAAGAATTCTTGTAATAACAAGTGCTGTAAACATTGATAAAACAACACCAAGTGCAAGTGTAATTGCAAAGCCCTTAACTGTACCAGAACCAAGAATTCCAAGAACAGCTGCTGCAATAAGTGTTGTGATGTTACCATCTAAGATAGCTGATAAAGCCTTTGAGAAACCTGTCTCAATAGCTGAAATAACTGGACGACCAGCTTTGATTTCTTCACGGATACGAGCGAAGCAGATAACGTTAGCATCTACTGCCATACCAATTGAAAGAATCATACCTGCAATACCAGGAAGTGTAAGTGTAATATCAAATGCCTTAAGAATGCTGATAAGCATAGCTGTGTAAAGTGCAAGTGCAAGTGAAGCAACTACACCAGGTACTAAGTACATTGCAATGAGGAAAATCATTACAACAACAAGACCAACGCCTGCTGCAATAAGTGATGTACGAAGTGCGTCAGCACCAAGTGAAGCACCAACTACCTGTGACTCTAATTCTTCAAGCTCAATGTCAAGTCCACCGATACGAATATATGAAGCAAGCTTTTCAGCTGCATCAAAATCTTCCATTCCTTCGATTACGCAGTTACCATTTGTGATAGCCTGGTTAACCTTTGGAACTGAAACAAACTGACCATCATAGTAGATACCGATTGTTTCGCCAGAAGCTACTGCTGCTGTTGTTGCATCAGCAAAAGCCTTTGTACCTTCATCATCGAATGTAAGCTGAACTACATATTCTGTAGCACCAGTTGTCTGGTTTGACTGTGAACCAGCCTGAGAGCTCTTAACATTCTTACCTGTTGCGATAACAGAACCGTTATCGATAAGTGTCTGAATGTCGCTGTTTAAAACATAACCTGGAGTACCATTTTCATCAGTGCCGTAAGTATAGTTTTCATTTCCTTCGCTATCTCTCTGAGCGATGAAGTAAAGTGTACCTGGAGTACCAAGCTCCTCTAAAAGAGCATTAGCATCTGTAACACCAGGAATTTCTACTGTGATACGATTGTCGCCTACGCGATAAACATTTGCCTCTGTTGTTGAGCTTTCTTCGCCCAAATCATTTTCGATACGCTGCTGAAGCTTAAGGATTGTATCCTGCATCTGCTCATCTGTAGGAGTTTTACCAACTGCCTGATATGTGATAGATACACCGCCGTCTAGATCCAAGCCTAGCTTTAAGCTGTCATCATTCTCTTTGATTGTGCCTGTAAGTACGATAGCTGCATAGTAACCAAGTAAACCAAGAATTACTACGAACGCTACTAGCCAGGCAATACCCTGTCCCTTTTTTAAACGTTTCATATTTATTCTCCTATTCTATTGCTTGCGTGAACCTTAAGAGCAATAGCACATTCAATACGTTTTTTCTGAAGCTCGCAGCCAACATGATAGTTGCCAAGGATGCTTCCTGTGAAGTTGTAAGCATTAGCTGCACATCCGCCACTGCAATAGAATCTTGCGAAGCAGTTTTTGCATTCTTCCTTTGCGTAAACGTTGCAATGCTTAAACTCATTAACGATGTCTGTCTTCTGTACCCCATGCCAAACATCGCCAAGACAGAAATCAGTATTACCAACAAACTGATGGCAAGGGTAAAGCTCACCAGTAGGTGTAACTGCTAAATATTCTGTTCCTGAACCGCAGCCAGATAATCTCTTGTAAACACAAGGGCCACCTTCCAAATCAATCATGAAGTGGAAGAAGTTGAAATCTTCGTCTGTGCCCTGACGTCTCATCATTTCTGCTGCAAGGTTATCGTATTCTTCGAAGAGCTTTGGTAAATCCTCTTCGCGAATAGCATAATCGTCTGTTTCCTGTGCAACTACAGGCTCAACACTAATCTGTTTGAAGCCTTCGTTTGCAAGGTGGATAACGTCCTTTGAAAAATCAAGGTTATTTCTTGTGAATGTACCTCTGATATAGTATTTATCCTGATTACGAGACTCTGCTAACTTCTTGAACTTAGGCATAACGAGCTCGTAGCTTGGCGCACCCTTTCTGAATGGACGCATGAGATTGTGAATCTCTGGTCTACCATCGCAGCTAAGTACTACGTTGCCCATTTCCTTGTTAGCGAATTCCTGAATTTCGTCATTTAATAAAACACCGTTTGTTGTAAGAGTGAAACGGAAGTTTTTATCATGTTCCTTTTCAAGAGAACGACCGTAAGCAACTAAATCCTTAACTACCTGCCAATTCATAAGAGGCTCGCCACCAAAGAAGTCTACCTCAAGGTTACGTCTGCTACCTGAGTTAGCAACAAGGAAATCTAATGCCTGCTTACCAACTTCGTAGCTCATAAGCTCACGCTTACCTGTGTGGTATTCACCTTCCTCTGCAAAGCAGTATTTACAAGCAAGGTTACAGTCGTGAGTAATGTGTAAGCACAATGCCTTAACAACTGTAGGACGAGCTGTAAAATCTACTATGCGAGGCTCGTAATTATCCTCTGTGAATAGTGA
>CACYLQ010000046.1:0-11484 GCA_902775195.1 uncultured Pseudobutyrivibrio sp. | reverse complement strand
CTGGAATCTCTGAATGGTTCTGTTTCATGGTTGCTGTTGCAGATTCCTCACCCTGCTCCTGCCAAAGGCCGAGATATTCGTAGGTAATTTCATCTACAACGTGGATAGCTCCACTATTAATATCTATAACAACATTGTAGCCGTTGTTTTTAAATTGATGTATCACTAAAAAATAAGTCCTTTCATAAACGCACAATGACCGTTCACCCTTTTTCAGGGAGACCGGTCTTGTGGTTGAATATTAAATTTTTACAAGATTAGTTCTTGTGCTCACAGCTCTGGTTACCAACTGTGCAAGATGTCTTACAAGCTGACTGGCATGATGTCTGGCACTCGCCACATCCACCTTCTTTAACTGTGTTCTGTAATCTCTTAGTATTAAGTGTCTTAATATGCTCCATATTAGTTCTCCTTTTCTTTATTTGCTCCATCGAGCTAAAAAGCTAGTGTAAATTATACTACAGCTTGGGGAAAATATAAAGTGTTTCCTATTCAGCAACAACGTTTGAAGAATTTACAACTGCATTTTCAATACAGAAATCTTTTGCTTTTTCTGTAAGATAAGCTAATCTGAAATATTTTTCTCCGCCATAGCCCTCTACTGAATAATCATCATAGAAGCTTGTTTCATCCTTATAGCCCATCTGAGTATAAAGATTAGAAACAAAATCACTATAATCCTTTTCGTCAATCTTCATTCCCTCAGCCTTTGCAATAGCTTCAAGGATAAGCTCTGTCTTTGTTGACTCTTTGATGTTTTCTGTGAGCTTAGCTATTTCTTCATCATAGTCATAACCCATAGATTTGATGTAATCCTTAAGTGTTGTGCCATAAGCCTGATACTGACGATCCTGCATAGCGATGATAAGGTCTACTCTTGCCTGAAGTAAATCTTCTGGTATTTCAGCAACCTTGCTGTTGTTGATAATTGCATTTAATACAGCTGTTTCTGTATCGTTCTTAAGGTTGCTTTCAAGCTTGCTCTGATAGCTTTCCTTTAAAGAATCAATGTATTTATCAACTGTGTCGTATCCAAACTTTTCAGAAACAACATCATCTGTTAATTCCTTCTTAGAAGAAATAGGTTTTGCGATGTAGTTAACCTGGAATGTAAATACAACAGTCTGTCCAGCTAAATCAGCGTTGCCGTATTCCTTAGGGAATGTAACCTCGTAAGCTACCTCTTCGCCAACCTTGTGACCTACAAGACCTGCTGTAAATCCATCGATAAATCCCTGTGTTGTACCAGCTGTACAGTTGTTTGCAACATCAAGTGTCTGATCTTCAGCTGAACCACCATCAAAGGCTACGCCGTCCTGAGAACCTACGTAATCTACGTTAACGATAGAATCCTCTTTGATTTCCTTCTGGCTCTTGTCCTCTGCGAAAATACCAGCCTGAGCAATAGTATCCTCAACATATTTGTCGAAGCCATCATCAGTGTATTCGTATTCGCCCTCAACTGTTACTTCAATGCCCTTATAGTCACCTAATGTAACTAATTCATCAACATCGTATTCAATCTCAGCTGACTTTGATGATTCTGTTTTTGTGTCCTTTGTGGCGTTGTCCTTTGATTCAGACTTTCCGCATGCTGTGATTGAAAAAACCATAGCTGTTGCCAAGGCAAGTGCTAATAATCTATTTTTCATTGCATATCCTCCGTATTCACACAAATCTTGCCTTAGTTTAACACAAAGCATGCATAAAATCAAAAATCTGAGGATGTTCTTTCGTATAATATAGACATATCTTTAATCTTTTCAGAAAGCTCTTTTGTAAGCTCATCTGGCAACAAACGCCACTGCCAATTTCCGCTCTTTGTTCCTGGAACATTGATACGATTATATTTTCCAAGACCAAGGAAATCCTGCATCTGTGCAACGAAAAGCACTGCAACAGAACTCATTCCACCTCTGATCATACCCCAGTTAAAGCCTTCTGAACGTGAGATGCCAAGATATTTCTTAGCGTAATCTCTATCCTTTTTCTTAGCTGATTTGTACCATTCCATAACAGTTGCATTGTCGTGTGTGCCTGTGTAGCAGATGCAATTTTTGTTATAGGTATGTGGCTGATAGTTGTTAGCTTCTCCTGAATCAAATGCAAACTCAAGAACCTTCATTCCTGGCCATCCGCTGTCTTCAAGAAGCTGAACTACTGTAGGTGAAGGCTCACCCAAATCCTCAGCGATAAATTCTATATTCTTAAACTTCTTATTGAGAAGTCCAACTAAATCCATTCCAGGACCCTTTTTCCATTTTCCGTTTTTAGCAGTCTTATCGCCTGCTGGAACAGACCAATACTCATCAAAGCCTCTGAAGTGGTCTATACGAAGCACATCATAAAGCTTTGCTGCGCCTTCGATACGGCGAATCCACCAACGATATTTATCCTTCTTAAGTGCTTTCCAGTTGTAGCATGGATTACCCCAAAGCTGACCATCCGCACTGAAATAATCTGGTGGAACTCCTGCTACCTCTACCGGATAGTTTTCCTCATCCAGGCTAAAGAATTCTGGCTCAGACCAAACATCACAAGAATCAAGGGCAACATAAATAGGAAGGTCTCCGATTACCTCGATTCCTAAATCGTTAATGTATTTTCTAAGCTTTGTCCACTGTTTGAAGAAAAGATATTGGATGAAAATAAAGAAATCAATATCTTCTTTAAGCTCCTTTTTATACTTGTTAACAGCAGCTTCCTGATGCATACGGATATCCTCTTCAGGCCACTCCTGCCAGCTCTTTTGACCAAAGTGCTTTTTTAAAGCCATGAACAATGCATAATTTTCAACCCAAGGATTTTCCTCCTGGAATTTTGCAACTTCCTTCTTAGCCTTTGCAAATCCATTTGCCTTAGCCTTCTCCAAAACTCTGAATCTGCTGATGTAGATTTGACCGTAGTCTACATATCTTGGATTTGTTCCCCAGTTTTCCTTCTCTATATCCTTCTTTGTGATAAGTCCTTCTTTGACAAGCTCCTCTAAATCGATGAAATATGGATTTCCAGCGAAGGTAGAAAAGCTTTGATATGGGCTATCTCCGTAGCTTGTTGGACCAAGTGGTAACACCTGCCAATATTTCTGACCAGATGCCTTTAAAAAATCTGCAAATTCATATGCAGCCTTTCCAAATGTACCAATACCATAAGGGCTTGGTAAAGATGATACAGGTAGTAAAATTCCACTACTTCTTTTCATATTCGTAATCTCCTATACATTCTATAATTTGTTAATTAAGAGTTTCTCCTACTCTTAATAAAGGTTTCAAAGTAATATGCCTGTTAGGCTTTTCCTTTTCGATAATATCCACAAGCAAATTAACTGCCTCTCGGCCCATTTCCTCCATAGGCTGACAGAAGGTAGATAAAACCGGATTCATATATTCGGAAGCCTCTATTCCATCAATAGCAATTACCGCTACATCCTCTGGAACCTTTTTCCCAGCCTCTCGAAGAGCCTTCATGGCGCCCATAGCCATATTGTCAGAAATAGCAAACAGTGCTGTAAATTCCTGACCCTCCTTAAGCCATTGCTTCATACCCTCATAGGCATCTGTGATGTTGTAGCTGTTTATCTCTATGATGAGATTTTCATCAGGTTCTAAACCATGGTTTTTCAAAGCTCTTGTGAACCCTGCAAATCTCACCTGGCTGACAGAACCATCACATGCGCCAGACAATAGCACAGCGATTTTCTTATGCCCATGCTCAAACAAAGCTTCAACAGCTTCGTAAGCTGCCTGATTATCATCAATACATACGCTGGAATAATCTGAATCATCCAGGTTTCCATATTGATTATTAAATGTAAGACATACATAAGGAACGCTGATGCGTTGCATTTTTTCCTTAGTATAATCCAGCTTACCTCCCAAAAAGATAAGCCCCTGCAAATGCTTTTCCCTTTCCATCATGGCTGCTGTCATAATCTCATCATCTGATATGCCAATTTGCTGCATAACCATGGTAAAGCCAGCATTTTCTATGAGGCTGCCCATAACAGTGATGATTTTGGTATAGAAAGGATTGGCCATTCCTCTTACAACCACTCCAATGTTATCGGATGTGGATTTACCTAATTCTCTGGCGCTTGTGTTAGGAATGTAGTTGTACTTATCAACAACAGCAAGCACCTTTTCTTTAGCTTTTGCACTGACATCTGGATGATTGTTAAGAACTCTTGATACTGTACTTACACTGACATCAGCAAGCCTTGCAATATCTTTTATTGTCATAATATTACCCAAAACACAATATGATTTTATTTCATCTGGAATCGTTACTGGAAACGTTTCCAGTCCTGATAATCTAATCATAATCTAAAAAATAATATTCGTCAATTATTGATTTTTGTTATTTTTATTTTAAATTTTAAAAAGAGACACAGTTTTTTAATATTTTGGTAGTATATTTAACTTCACTTACTGATGTAAGTTTGGATGTGAAAGGAGTTTGGTTATATGAAAGTGTTAAAGAAGTTTTTTAGTGTAGCACTTGCTCTCACATTTGTTTTTTCTGCTTCATTGTTTTACGCTCTACCAAATGTTGAAGCAAAAGGAAGCTCGCAGGTTGTTATTGCGGGAGCCTTGATTCAAGGAGCCAACGTAATAGTTGCTTCCTCAGGAACTGTAGCTTCAGAGGATGGCCAATATCATTTGGTTGCATCTAATGCAAATCAAACAGCACCTGTTGGTACTGATGTTGCCCAGGTTCCAGTTGCTGCTGCAGCTAATTTCTCTATACCTTTAGCAAAGGATACAGCTAATTCCATGCTGTTTAAGAAATTCACAGTTTGTGTAATAAGCGGTGGTGCTTTAAAGCCTGTATCAAACAGCATGTACATTACAAATCCAGAGGCTTGCGCAAGCTTCGCACCTGCAAGAATGGATTATGGCAAAAAGGGTATACTTCCTGATTTATTAAAATCGGTTGCTGATTTAAACCAGCCAGCAGATTTAGGTGCAAAGCAGGTAAACCTTAATTTCCCTCTTTCAAGACTTAATTCATTAGCAGGCTTTGACTATTCAGTTCGTAAGTACAATAGCCTAGGCATGCAGGTTAACTTTATTATCCTGGTTGATAACAACACACCTGCAACCTTTGTAAATCCATATTCTATGGACGCTTTTGGTTCTCATAACAACTACGGTCTTAACGCCCACACAGATGAAGGCGTAGCAGCTCTTGAATATGCAGCATCTTATCTTGCTAAACATTATTCAGGCATTGGCTATGGCCAGGTTGATAACTTTATCATTGGTAATGAAGTTAACGCATGGTACTTATGGAACTATATGAATTGTGGTTCTAACGAAGTATTTATGAAAGAATATTCTGATGCCTTCAGAATTATGTATAACGGAATTAAATCTGAAAATGCAAACGCAAATGTTTATGCATGTATCGATCACCAGTGGGCACGTGCAGAAGCTAGCTACTACGTTTCTGGAAAATACTTCCTTACTCAGTTAAATAATAATATTAAGAGCGAAGGAAATATCGATTGGAGAGTTGCCGTTCATCCATACAATGCACCTCTTTATGCAGCTGGTGCATGGACTACAGGAAAGAACGTATCTCATAACCAAAATTCACCATATATTACTATGGCAAACTTAGATGTATTAACAGATTTCTTATGCACTCCTGAAATGCGTTCTTCAACAGGAGCAGTTAGAACGGTTAAATGCTCAGAGGTTGGGTACTCCAGCGCTAACGGCGAGGCCGCACAGGCTGCCGATTTAGTATACGCTTATCTTTCAGCAGAAAATAACCGCTACGTAGATGGAATTGTTATTTCAAGAGAAAGAGATCATGAATTTGATATTTCACAGGGAATGGTTTCTGGACTTACAAACTTAGATGGTTCTCATAAGATGGGATACGAATTCTACAAGAATGTGACTGACCCTAATGTAATTGCACAGGCCAGCCAGGCTGCAGGTGTAGATTTAACAAAAATGATTACACCTAGATAAAAAAATAGGCTTCCCCCTTAAAAAGGGGGAAGCTGTCACCGCAGGTGACTGATGAGGGTCACTTCTATGAACACCCTCATCCGTCTGCTGCGCAGCCACCTTCTCCCAAAGGGAGAAGGCTTTTTTTATTTTACGGCTGCAATTTCTTCTTCCAACCAGGCAATTACTTCGTCTAAGCCTTCGCCTGTTTTTCCACTTACAAAGAAAATCTTAGCATTTGGATTAAGCTTAAGAATTCTTTCTGTAACCTTTTCCTTGCTGAAATCAAAATATTCAAGTGTATCAATCTTGTTGATAAGTACTACGTCACTGATTTCAAACATAAGTGGATACTTAAGTGGTTTGTCATCTCCCTCTGGAACTGACAAAAGCATAAGATTCTTGTTAGCACCAACATCAAACTCTGCTGGGCAAACAAGGTTACCAATGTTTTCAAGGATAAGTAAATCAAAATCCTTTGTGTCGTATTCTACCAAAGCACGGCTAGTCATATCAGCATCGATATGGCAAAGTCCCATGTTGTGAATCTGGATAGAATCTACACCTGTAGCATCTGCCACACGCTGAGCGTCAATACTGGTTTCGATATCAACGTCCATCTCTCCGATTTTGTATTTATCCTTCATTCTATTTATGATAGCGGAAAGTGTTGTTGTCTTTCCTGAGCCTGGGCCAGACATTACATTAAGAAAGAATGTGCCCTGCTCCTTCATCTGTTTTCTGATAGCTTCGGCTGCTGCATCATTTTCTGCAAAAACGCTTTCGCCGATTTCAATTACTTTAACTTCACCCATTTTCTATACTCCTAAAAATAGTCACAGGCCATCAGACCCATGACCATTATATCTCATACCTATACTAAAAAACCACCTTTATTTCTGTACCCACTCCCGGCTCGCTGTCCAGTATTAGCTTGGCATTATGCAATTCTACCATAGAAGAAGTCATAAATATTTACAAAAAGTGCATAAAAAAAAGCCAGCACTAAATGCTGGCTGAACTTTCGGGGAGTGCGACCAAAGTTACCCTTGGTCGCTGAGTTATGAAAAATTTGGTATTAGCTTTTCGCTAGTACGTTTAAGACTATAACATGGAATTCAAAATTTCGCAATACCTTTTTCACATTTTTTTCACAAAATTTATTTTTTCTTTTTTATAAGTGGTTTCGCAACATTCCTTTATTTTAGGCGCTTTAGCGCGGTAAACTAAAAAATGGTTTCTAGTTATGCCACAATTGACCTCTAATATACTCTATAAATTCATTAACAATTGGACTTATTTTTCCGTTCTCATTTGTAAGAATTCCGAATTGGATTTCACCACCGTCACTCTTCAATCTAAGCCCTGGTCTTACACCTGAATCATAGCTGTTAAAACTATCCGCACTAAGGTTAGCTAATGAATTTTTTTCCAAAAAAGCATGCATGACATAATCACTATTAGTTATGACTGCAATGTCGTCCTTTATGGTTACAGGCTCCCCATCCTCGGTGTGCCACATTCCATTTCTGAAATAATCATCCTGCTCTGACTGAATGAATTTCATGTTGTGAATACTATCAACAGTCTTCTCCAGCTTGCCTACTGTGTCATCAGGCTGAAAATAAACCATTCCATCCACTGATTTCAGCTTTTCAAATGTAAGCTGATATTTTTTCAGCTCGTATTCAAACTGCAATCTTATTTCTGGGAACACGTATACAAAGCCCACCTCATCTTCCATAAGACGTATTCTGTTTACAATGTTAGATGTGGTATCAGCATGGAATGAGTAACAAACATCCTCATCCTTGTGAAGCTCATAAAACTGAGAAAAACAATTAGCCAACCATGAACTATGATTGGCACTGATTTTAACCATATTTTTTTGATGCTTAATACTATCGGTTTCTAAGGATGCAAAATCCAACACCAGCTTGCTGGCACGACTGTGAAATCTGATGCCTTCAGGAGTGAGAGCTATGCCCTTTCCTTCACGTTTAAATAGCTGATATCCAAGTTCATTTTCCAAAGCTGCTATAACCTTGCTTACACTGGATTGTGTTGTATAAAGTACTCTGGCTGCCTCGCTAAAGGATTTAACATCTGCTGCAACCACAAAATACTTTAGCTGCTTAATCTCCATATTTCCCCCTTTGCTATTATTTCATAGCTTTTATACTAAACATCTTGTCTGGAATATAGAATTCATCTCTTTCCACAAAGATGCGGTCCCCAAAGGTTTTGTCTGTGATAATATCCTTAAAACCTATTTCTTCTAATATATGAACATCCCACTCTGGTCTGTCTAAGGTACTGATTGTAAGCATGTGATAAATGTCGTGACATTCATCTGCTAATTCCTTTGAAACATTTTTGTGTGCAATGTTCTCAGGACTATTAAGGTTGTGTGCACCCTTTGCATATTCTGCGTCAAAGTTTAAAAGCACTCCACCCTTTCTAAGAACACGATACCAATCCTTGTATGCATCAATAGGATGTGGCAATGTCCATGTAAGATTACGTGTGATTACAACATCAAAGCTTTCATCAGCAAATGCCACATTTTCAGCATCTCCAACCATAGCCTTAACATCGTTAGAGTCTAATCCGTATATACGAATCATCTCGTTTGCCTTTGTAATCATTTCTTCTGTAAGGTCGATACCAGTAACCTTGTGTCCCTCTCTACCAAGGATTACTTCGAAGTAACCTGTTCCACAGCCTAAATCTAATATATTAAGACTCTCACCTGCTGGAAGTAGCTGCTTAATTTCTTCCAACCATTTTGCTGACTTTTCACTTTCTATTTCGTCATGTCTAAGTTCAAAAAAGCTATTTGCTCTTTTTGTCCAATAGCTTTCTACCTTGTCTTTAATATTTCCTGCTTCATCTTCAAATGCGATATGATGTAACTCGCCCATTATTTATACTACCCTTTCACTGCTTTTACCAAAAACATTGGTGTTGAACAGTAATTAATCTTTTCCTTTTCGGAATATAAAATACTGCCTATATCTTCCACGCTGCTCACCGAACCTGCGTGTATGCTGTTAAGATATTCCACGTCCCATGCAGGCCTGTTCTGATGTGTCAGTGGCATATCGAAAGCAATCTGCTCCATTGTATCAAAATTTGCCCCAATATTATAGTCCTCAAGGCTGGACAATTTAACGTTTTCGCGGTCTTTCATGTACTCCTTACGCTTATTTTCATCGATTAAATAAGTGTACCAATTTGCATCAAAAACCATCATCAACCCCTTAGCTTTAAGAACCCTAATCCATTGGTCGTATGCCTTATCTGGATGAGGCAGATTCCAAGTAAGATTTCTTGAAAAGACAACATCAAAGCTTTCATCTTCAAATGGAAGATTCATAGCATCACCTTGGATAAAGTTGATCTTATCTGCAAGTGCACCTGCGTTTTTCTTTGCCTCTTCAATCATGGAATGAGCAAAATCGAAGGCTGTCACATTGTAGCCTTCCTCTGCAAGAATGATAGAAATAAAGCCTGGCCCTGCACCTACGTCCAATATCTTAATATCAGAAGGTGCCCTATCTGGGAAGCTGGCGCTGATTTGGCCACAAAGATATTCCTTCCAGGTTCTGTGCTGAATACCCTCAAGCTCCTCTTTATTAACATCAGAATAGCCTGGGGCTCTGTTTAGCCAGTATTCTTTATTTATTGATTCTAAGTTGTCTTTATTTATCTGCATCATAATTTTCCTAAGCTTTTTTAACCTTATAACTTTACCATAAAATAGCCCATAATAAAAGGCTATACTGCGCCCCAATACTGCAGCATAGCCTATTATCCAGGTCTAAATATTAGTTAATGTCAAGATCAACAGTTACCTCATAATAATCACATGCATGAGCTGTCCAATTTGAAACATTAGACTTAGAAATCATGTTCATCTGAAGGAATGAACAGAATACGTATGCATTATCATCTAAGATTTTCTGCTGAAGCTCAATTGCAAGCTCTGCTCTCTTGTCTGTATCAAACTCTGTTGAAAGCTGGTTGATTAAATCAGTTACCTCAGTGTTCTCGTATGCACCAAAGTTGTAATCCATTGGATGACATATCTGCAAGGAAGTCACGTCTGTTTGCTGTACAGTTGATATCTACATCAATACCGATTTCCTTAAGTGTAGACTGAACTGATTCTGCAAGTAGTGGAAGCTCCTGACGGCTAGGATATGTAAGCCAACGAACAACAAGCTTCTTACCATCCTTTTCGCGGATTCCATCACCATCTGTATCAACCCAACCAGCATCCTCTAAGATTTTCTTAGCTTCCTCAGGATTATAAGTTTCTGTCTTAATGTTCTCGCCACCAAACTTGCTGAAGCCATCTGGGAATGCGCCGTTACCTACTACACCGTGACCATCTAAAAGTGTTGCTACAAAGCCTTCCTTATCGATGCCCATCGCAATAGCACGTCTTACAGCATCGTCCTTAATTACAGGGCTAGTCATGTTCATAGAAGCAAAAAATGCTCTTGATGTCTGGATGCTAGAGAACTGGAAGTTGTCGTTCTCAAAGTTTGGATATGCCTCATAAGCCATACCGTATGCAGCATCAATATCTCCTGAAAGAAGTGCTGCTGAAAGTGTATCACCATCAGAGATTGTTCTGATTGTAAGATTTGCAAGCTTTGGTGTTCCATTCCAATAATACTCGTTTGGAACAAGTGATAAATGGTCATCTGTAACAAGCTCTGTAGCCTTGTATGGACCAGTACCTGCAACGATACCATTTTCAAAATCTGAAGCGTCTACATCGATGATACAAGCGTATGGGTCACCAAGGTAATTCATTAATGCAGGATTTGCTTCTGTTGTTGTTACCTTAAGTGTGAGACCGTCAGCTTCCATGCTTTCAATCTTTGTATCAAGTGGTGCTCTATCGTGGTTCTCAAGAAGATGCTCGAAGCACTGCTTTACAGCCTCTGCATCCATGTCTCTACCTGAAGAGAACTTAACGCCATCACGAAGTGTGATTGTCCAAACCTTGTCACCATCGTTTTCCCATGAAGTAGCAAGCCATGGCTCAAGCTCCATTGTATCTGTGTAGTGAACTAATGTCTCACCAACACCGTAGCGGATGCATGGCCAACCATTGTATGTGACATGTGGGTTGATTGTCTCTTCCCAGTTTTCAGCATTGAAGGTTGTATCTCCAATTACCATGCTCTTTTCTGTTGCTGTTGTAGCTGCTGCATCTTTATTTGAAGATGTGTCAGCAGATTTACCACATGCAACAAACATTGTCATTGTCATAGCACAAACAAGTACTAATGATAATAATTTCTTTCTCATTTCATATCTCCTCTTTCTTATATATGAAAACCTTTATGGTTTACAAAACTGATTCAATAAGTCTTTTTGTGTAATCGTTTTTAGGATTTTTGATTATTTCATCAGGGATGCCCTGCTCCACAATCTCACCATCGTGCATTACAAGCACTCTGTCACAAAAATCCTGCACAAGGGCCAAGTCGTGACAGATAAATAA
>CACYLQ010000045.1 GCA_902775195.1 uncultured Pseudobutyrivibrio sp. | reverse complement strand
TCAAATGCAGCAATTGATGCTGTCAAATTAACCATTTCAGCAGGCAACATTCCTTCATCTAAAAATGAATAATCAAATTTATGCATACTGTACCTCCTCCAGTATCTGCATATAATATACAAAAAAATATGCAGATATTCAATCAGTATCTGCATATAATCCTCTATTTTATATGCAGATACTGATTGATTCATCTACTTGATATCATGTGCAGTAGGATTCTTGTTGGCAGTGCTACTGTATAAAACTATGCTTATAGTATACCCTATAAAAAAATAGAACTACCAACTAAGGCACCAGCTGGGATGTGGTTGTCAATCATGAGAAGGTGAAGCTCCTCGTCCTCGCTGTCCTTAAGGTTGTTAACAGCGCTAAGAAGCATACCGCATGATTCGATTCCCATCATAGGTCTTGGTGGAAGGTTTGTAATAGCTACAAGTGTCTTTCCAACAAGCTCCTCTGGCTCGTAGAATGCATGAATTCCTGAAAGGATTGTACGGTCTGTGCCTGTTCCATCGTCAAGTGTGAACTGAAGAAGCTTCTTTGACTTAGGTACTGCCTGGCAAGCCTTTACCTTTACTGCTCTGAAATCGCTCTTTGAGAATGTGTCGAAATCAACTGTCTCTTCGAACAATGGCTCAATCTTTACGTTTGAGAAATCGATGCTTGAGTTAGGAGCAAAGAATCCATTGTTATCACCAGCAGACTGTGAAACCTTAGCTGGGTTAAGTGACTTCATTGTTGGGAACAATAATACGTCACGGATAGCTGCGCTATCTGTAAGTAACATACAAAGTCTATCAAGACCGTATCCGATACCGCCTGTAGGTGGCATACCAATTTCAAGTGCGTTAAGGAAGTCCTCATCTGTGTGCTCTGCCTCATCATCACCTGCTTCTGCGTTAGCATCCTGTGCTGCGAAACGCTCACGCTGGTCGATTGGGTCGTTAAGCTCTGAGTATGCGTTACACATTTCCCATCCGTTGATGAAGAGCTCGAAACGCTCTACCTTTGTAGGGTCAGATGGCTTCTTCTTTGTAAGTGGAGAGATTTCGATTGGGTGGTCCATAATGAATGTAGGCTGAACCAAATTCTCCTCACAGAACTCCTCGAAGAAGAGGTTAAGGATATCGCCCTTCTTGTGGCGCTCCTCAAACTCGATGCCCTTTTCTCTAGCAAGAGCCTTAGCAGCTTCATCATCTGCTACTGTATCAAAATCGATGCCTGCATACTTCTTAACAGCATCTGTCATTGTAAGTCTTTCGAATGGCTTACCAAGGTCGATTTCTACTCCGTTGTAAGAAATCTTTGTAGAACCAACAACCTTTTCAGCAAGGTATCTGAACATGCTCTCTGTGAGCTCCATCATACCTTCGTAATCTGTGTATGCCTGGTAAAGCTCCATAAGAGTAAACTCAGGATTGTGTCTAGCATCAACACCCTCGTTACGGAATACACGGCCGATTTCGAATACTCTCTCAAGACCACCAACGATAAGACGCTTAAGGTAAAGCTCAAGAGAAATACGAAGCTTACGCTCCTCACCGAGTGCGTTGTAATGTGTAAGGAATGGACGAGCTGCTGCACCACCTGCGTTTTCAACAAGCATAGGTGTCTCAACTTCCATGAAATCACGACCTGCAAGGAAGTTACGGATTTCGCGCATCATAAGTGAACGCTTAATGAAAACATCCTTTGAATCCTTGTTCATGATAAGGTCAACGTAACGCTGTCTGTAGCGTGTATCTGTATCTGTAAGACCGTGGAACTTCTCTGGCAAAATCTGAAGAGACTTAGAAAGAAGTGTAATCTCCTCAGCATGGATAGAAATCTCGCCAGTCTTTGTTCTAAAAGCGTAACCCTTTACGCCGTAAATATCACCGATATCAGACTTTTTGAAATCTGCGTATGAATCCTCACCGATTGCATCACGTGCTACATAAACCTGGATGCTGTTCTGTAAATCCTGAATGTTACAGAAGCTAGCCTTACCCATAACACGCTTGAACATCATACGACCTGCAATACTAACGTGGATAGGCTGAGCATCCATGATTGCACGACGCTCGTTGTAATCATCGTTGATTGCCTGCTTTGCAGCTTCCTCATCCATACCGTCTGTGTTAACTGCTGCACGACCTGCTAAAAGCTTAGCCTCATGCTCCTCGTAAAGTGCGCGAACTTCATCACTGTGATGAGTCTGGTCGAACTTTGTAATCTGAAATGGATCCTTGCCAGCCTCCTGGAGTGCAGAAAGCTTTTCACGGCGAACCTTTAATAACTGGTTAATATCCTGTTCTGCCATAATATCTCCTTATCTATTTTTAAACTAAATTTTTCTTGTCATAAACTATTTGATTATAGTCTAGTTTTCTTAAATCTGTCAAGGTATGCCCGACGCTGCTAAAGCCTAGACTATCTGCTGAAGCCATACATTTGATTTCACCATGAAATATCCCATGATGTTCTTTATAAGCTCTGTTCCACATACGAAGAAGTAAATCCATACGATTCCAAGTCCTGTGAAATGAGCAAGTACAAATGCAAGTGGTGCCATAACAACCCATGTGAATACCGAATCAAACAGGAATGTAACTAATGTCTTGCCTCCTGAACGAAGTGTAAAGTATGAGCAGTGGCTGAATGAACAGAATGGCATCCATATTGCTGCAACGGCGATGAACTTTGTTGCAAGTGCTCTTATATCGTCTGATACATTGTAGATGTGTGGGAACAATCCTCCGAATGCAAACATGATGATGGCCATGATAGTACAGCAGAATACGCTGAAAACTATCATCTTGTTATCGGCATCCTTTGCCTCTTCAAGGTCACCTGCACCAAGGTGCTGTCCTACAACGATGCTGATGCATGCCCCAAGCTGAATAAATACAATATTGAAAAGGTTTCCAACTGTATTTGAAATGCTAAGAGCTGTAAGAACATTCATACCACGGATTGAATAGCTCTGAGTGACCGCGCTCATGCCTGCTGCCCAAAGTACCTCATTAAGCATAAGTGGTGCTCCCTTTATAATGATAGGTCCAAGTATGTCCTTTGGAATACCAAAGCCTAAGTAAGCACCTTCAAGATATCTGTTGAGGCTTCTGTGGCTGTGTGCCCAGAATATAACAATGGCTGCCTCAATATATCTGGCAATGACTGTTGCGATGGCTGCGCCTGCTACACCAAGCTTTGGGAATGGGCCGAAGCCGAAAATTAAGCAATAATCTAAGATGGCATTTGTTGCAACGGCAATCATACCTGCAACCATAGGAACCACCGTCTGACCTGTTTCTTTTATGTTAGTAGCGTATGCCTGATTAACAGCAAATGGAACCAAGCCCACCAAAATAATGCTTAGATACTGTAAGCCAAGCTGCAGTGCAAGCTCAGGAGATGCTCCGGCACTTTCTGTTAAAAACAGGGATATTAATTCTTTTCCAAATCCCAGGAAAATCAATATACCTATTAATGTAGCTAAAAGTGTGGCATAGAGCTTGAAACGGAAGGTGTACATGTGACCCTTGTGGTCGCCCTTGCCAAAATACTGCGCGCCGTAAATACTACCTGCTGATGCAGCACCAAAAACTGCCAGCGAAAATACGAAGTTAAGCTGGTTGACTGTGGCTACCGCAGATATTGCTTCCTGACCAAGCTGACCGACCATGATGTTGTCGAGGAAGCTTACGAAGTTTGTAATTGCGTTTTGAATAATCATTGGAGTTGCAAGGAATATGTAACGTTTATAGAATGACTTGTCTCCGATGTATTTTTTCTTTAGTGATGTTAACATGATGTCCTCCTAATACCTTATAAAAAAAGTCGCAACCTAAAAACGGTTGCGACCTTTACATTGCATTAATTATTTAGTCTTGCTTGCAGCTAAAATCTTGTACTTGAACTCGCCAGCTTCTGTTTCAACAGTAACTGTATCACCCTTTTTGTGTCCAATAATTGCCTTACCAACTGGAGACTCGTTTGAGATCTTACCCTTAAGGCTGTTAGCCTCAGTAGAACCTACGATTCTGTATTCTGTCTCCTCATCAAACTCAAGGTCAAGAAGTGTAACTGTCCAACCGATGTTAATATTCTTTGTATCGTGCTCGTCTGTAACGACCTCAGCATTCTTAAGGATTTTCTCGATTTCTTCGATACGTGCTTCGATATCACGCTGCTCATCCTTAGCTGCATCGTACTCAGCGTTCTCTGAAAGGTCACCCTGCTCTCTGGCTTCCTTAATCTTCTGAGAAACTTCTTTACGTCTGTTTACCTTTAAATCTTCTAATTCGTCTTCTAATATCTTAAGTCCTTCAGCTGTAAGTAAATTCTTTTTAGCTTCCATGTTTTGGTTCCTTTCCCCTTCGGATTTATTTTTGAATGATCCCGTTTAGAATCAGTATATATCAATAGCTTAGTGAATTATAAGCCACACAGATTTTGATGTCAAGAACAAGCATATTCTTTCATAAAATCTTCAAAAAGTTGCTCTAACTCATCATAAGATTCCACATCATTTATTCTGCCGCGAAGCTTGCTAGCGCCCTTATATCCTGCTGTGTACCAGGCAGCGTGCTTGCGCATTTCTCTTATTCCAAGGTAGTCACCCTTGAATTCGATTTGGAGCTTTGCGTGGCGAAGCATGGTCTTGACCATCTCCTCCATAGGTGGCTTTCCAATCATTTCTCCAGTTTCAAAATAATGAAGAATCTGATGGAATATCCAAGGATTACCCTGGGCGCCACGGCCTATCATAAAGCCGTCGCAGCCTGTCTGCTCCGACATAGCGATAACATCCTTTGCATCAAGAATATCACCGTTTCCAATAACAGGTATTGATACTGCAGACTTTACATCTGCGATGATGCTCCAATCTGCCTTGCCTGAATAGTACTGTTCTCTGGTACGACCGTGAACTGCTACTGCAGCTGCACCAGATTCCTGAGCGACGTGAGCCATCTCAACTGCATTGATATGCTCGTCGTCAAAGCCCTTTCTGATTTTGACTGTGACTGGCTTATCGATGGCCTTTACCATGCCCTCAATGATTTTGCCAGCAAGCACTGGATTTTTCATAAGAGCTGAGCCATCACCATTATTAACTACCTTTGGCACTGGGCAGCCCATATTGATATCTAAAATATCAAAGTTGCGATGCTCGATTCTAGCTGCCATGGCTGCCATGATTTCTGGATCAGATCCAAAAAGCTGAAGGCTAACTGGACGTTCCCTTTCATCTACTGTAAGAAGGCTTTCGGTATTTTTGTTGTTGTAATAAATACCCTTGGCGCTGACCATTTCCATGCAGCAAAGTGCCGCGCCCTGTTCCTTACATAAAAGACGAAATGGCAGGTCAGTTACGCCTGCCATTGGTGCCAAAATCAAATTGTTTTCTAATTCTACGTTTCCGATTTTTAACTTATTTATCATTATCTCTTTTGCTTATCGTATATAAATTTCATACCATAGAGAGTAAGGTTTGGATTGTAAATATCGATGCACTTTGTCTCGCTTGAAATAAGATTTCCAAGTCCGCCTGTAGCAACAACCTTTACGTTCTCGTAACCGCTCTCCTCTATCATGTGTTTAACAATGTATTCTGTCTGACCAATCTGCCCGTAAACAAGACCAGCCTGCATAGAAGAAATTGTTTCCTTAGCAAGAATCTTTTCAGGCTTCTTGATTTCGATTTCAGGAAGCTTTGCTGCGTCCTCCCAAAGAGCACGAGCGCTGATTCTGATACCTGGTGCTGTAACACCTGAAACAAATGCGCCGTTTGCATCTACTAAATCGTATGTAGTAGCTGTACCAAAATCAAGTACAAGTACTGGACCGCCGTAAAGCTCGAAAGCACCTGCTGCATCTACGATTCTGTCTGCACCAATCTGCTTTGGATTTTCTGTTGCAATTCTGATTCCTGTTTTGATACCAGCCTCAACGATGATAGGCTGAATATCGAAGTATTTGATGATTGAGCTTGTAAGTGAGTGCATTACGTTTGGCACTACTGAAGCGATGATTACATCGTTGATACAATTAGCATCCAAATCGTTAGAACGAAGGATTTCTTTGATTACGATACCGAACTCATCTGATGTTCTGTTGATTTTGGTGGTGACACGGAAATTACCAAGAAGCTCTTGTCCTTCAAACACACCCATTGTTATATTTGTATTTCCAACATCAATTGTAAGAAGCATTATATGCCCTCCCCTAAGAATACTACTTTATAATATGTTTCTAGTGCTTCGAAAAGCTCTGTGCGTTCACGCTGGATTCTCTTTACTTCCAGAACTGAACCGATTTCATCATACATGAAATCATCATCGTTGTGGTCTACATCGATTCTAAGGGAGCCGTCCTCCTCATAGACTATCTGGATTGTACCACTGACCTGTTCTGTGTACATAACGCACAATATTTTTAATTCATCCTTAATCATAGGAGGGAGTCCCTCAAATTCAGGATTTAAATAAAACTTTTTGGTGTAGCAGCTTGCGCCACAAAGTACTTTCTCTTCCATTTTTACCCTCATCAGTCAGCTGCGCTGACAGCTTCCCCCAAAGGGGGAAGCCTTTTTATACGTACCCGTAAATGCCTCTTACTGAGACCTCTCCGGTTCTTATTATTTGTTCTTTTTTATCCACTTCCACTATCAGTTCTCCTTTGGCGGTGATGCCTTTGGCGATAGCTTCGTATGAATTTTCCTGAGCTTCTATTCTAACACGTTCTCCAAAGTTCGCAAGGTTTCTTTCGTATTCTTCTTTTAAACCTGACATGTCCTGGGTTTTGATAAAGATGTTGTAATACCTTTTAAAGCTCTCCCAAATAGCCTTTGTAAGCTCTGCTCTGTGGCCAGTTTCTCCGATGCGATTTTCTTTTATCAACTCCAGGTCCACAGATGTTGCTTTATACGCAATCTCCTCATCAAAGCTTTTGTTGTGAACATTGACACCGATGCCAACAACCACAAACCAAACAGCTCCGTCCTTCATTTCCATTTCGGTGAGGATTCCGCATATCTTTTTGCCATCTAAAACTATGTCGTTAGGCCATTTGATTTTGCCCTCTAAGCCGTACAGTCTGCTTAAGGCATCTCGCACTGCCATGGCTGCTACCACTGTGATGGTAGGGACTGCTTCTAAAGATATTTCCTGAGGCGTAAGCAACATTGATGTGGCAATAGAATCGTGTTTTGGCGATTCCCATTTGCGTCCTATTCTGCCCTTGCCTGCTGTCTGTGTTCCAGCTGATATTACAAGGCCTTGCTTTTCGCCTGCGTGTGCTCTTTCTTTTATTCTGTCGTTGGTGGAATCCACCGAATCATAATACTCAAAATTAATATTATCTAACATTGCCTAATGTTGCGTACATAACTGCCTTGATAGAGTGCATTCTGTTTTCTGCCTCGTCAAAGACGATTGAACGCTCGCTTTCAAAGATTTCGTCTGTAACTTCCATACAGTCGATTCCAAACTTCTCATGGATTTGAACGCCGATTGTTGTATTTAAATCATGGAACGCTGGAAGGCAGTGCATAAATTTAGCACCTGGCTTCGCATAAGAAAATGCCTTAGCGTTAACCTGATATGGGCTAAGCTCCTTGATTCGCTCTTCCCATACTGCATCTGGCTCGCCCATTGATACCCACACATCAGTGTAGATAACATCTGCATCCTTACATCCTGCTGCAACATCATCAGTCAAAGTAACACTTCCGCCTGATTGTTTTGCAATATCCTGACACTTTTCTACAAGCCAGCTTTCAGGGAAATACTTTTCGCTGGTGCATGCCACGAAATCCATGCCAAGCTTAGCGCAGGTAACCATGAGGGAATTACCCATATTATAACGAGCATCGCCCATATATACAAACTTTATTCCTGAAAGTTTTCCAAAATGTTCCTTGATTGTCATCATATCTGCAATCATCTGTGTAGGATGTGATTCATTTGTAAGGCCATTCCATACAGGTACCCCTGCATACTTTGCAAGAGCCTCCACCTTGTCCTGTTCAAAGCCACGGTATTCGATTCCATCATACATACGGCCTAAAACTCTTGCTGTATCTGCGATGGATTCCTTCTTTCCGATTTGAGAACCAGATGGGTCAAGATATGTAACATTAGCGCCCATATCATAGGCTGCAACCTCAAAGGAACAACGTGTACGTGTGGATGTCTTTTCAAAGATTAAGGCAATATTCTTGCCACTCATGTAATCTTTCTGTGATTTACCCTGCTTTTTTTCAGCCTTAAGTTGTAGTGATAAATCTATTAGATAGTTTATTTCCTCTGCTGAAAAATCCAACATCTTCAAAAAATTTTTACCCTTTAAATCCATAACGTACCTCCTTCGAATGCATGTATATTTATTCACTATTAATGATTTGTTATGCATTATATAACAAAAAAGCTCTCGGGTAAAGTCCAAGAGCTTATTTAATATTCAGTTTATAATCATTTTAATAGAATACGTGGTTACCGATGATAAGTCCTTCTTTAGAACCTGCACGTCTAAAGTGTGTTAAACCGCCTGTTGGGTCGCTACCTGCGATAGCTTCCTGTGCTGCCTGTACGCAAGATGCCTTTGGTCCCTTTGCAAGAACTGAAGACATACGTGATGTTGCGAACTGACCTCTTGCGAAAATAACACCACTAACAGAATTAGCATACGCGCCACTACGAACTCTGTTCATAACTACGGCACCTACTGCTACCTGTCCTTCGTATGGCTCGTTACCAGCTTCGATTTGAATGATAGCTGCTACAAGCGATACGTCTGTTGCTGAATCAATAACAGCCTGGTTTGCTGCAGCTGCAGCGGCTGCCTGTTCCTTAGCCTTACGTGCTGCTTCTTCAGCAGCGGCCTTGGCTTCAGCTTCCTCTTCTAAAGT
This sequence comes from uncultured Pseudobutyrivibrio sp., assembly GCA_902775195.1. Classification (GTDB taxonomy): domain Bacteria; phylum Bacillota; class Clostridia; order Lachnospirales; family Lachnospiraceae; genus Pseudobutyrivibrio. Next base: position 3,799 of record CACYLQ010000045.1, on the reverse strand, counting down.
GATAGCCTCGCCTGTTACCATATCAACGTTAACATAATCAGACTTAACATAGCCTGTTGCGTCACCGCTAGTAACAGCGACCCAGCCATCAACTACTTCTTCATCAGAATTAACTGTAAGCTTTGTTCCCTGTGGAACTACCTTGAGGATTTTAGAATCCTCTGATGCTTCGCTACGAATGCGAAGACCTGCTACATCTGTTGTAGCGTATGTGTTGCAAACATCCATTGCAAGCTCGTAAGCTTCAATGCCTGTAACACAATAATCAGCTGATACAAAACCATGTGCCTTACCTGACTCTACTTCATACCAACCATCAAATACATCAACTAGTGTGGCAACATCGCCCTTGCGAAGCTTAGCAATTGCTTCTGAAGATTCGTTTGCTTCAGAACGAATGTAGAGATAATCATCTACATTAGCCATTGCCTTGTCTGCCCACTCATCATATTCATCATCTAAGTCTGGCTCTACCTGATCTGTAGTAGCCGCAACCACTGTAACATCTGCTGATGCATAAACTAAGCTTGAATCTCCTGCTGTAAGGTCCATAGATGATACTGCTGAGAAAACACCTGCTGTTCTAGCTGGGGTAACATCTACGTCTGTCTTTGAAACTTCCTGAGGTGCGTTCATATATGCGCCTGTAAATAAAAGCATCACTGATAAAGCAAGAGCTCCGCCCTGCATATTACGCTTGTTAAAGATTTTTCTGTTCTTAGCATAAATAGCAGTTAAGGTTTCGTTGAATTTACTCATAAGCCTCCGTCACTTTTTACAAAAGTTTTTTATTTATTACAACTTTGTTACGAAGGCTACTATAACATTCTTGCTATTTTTTGTCAAATCAGGCTGTCAATACAGTCCCAAAGCTCCTGATATTTGACTGGTTTTTGGATGCAATGCTTGGCTCCCATAAGCTTATATTTAAGCAAATCTGCCTTTGGTCTGCCTGAACAAACAATGATGTTTGCCTTGCTATCTAAGGACAGAATTTTTTCTATTAACCATTCGCCGCCAATACCGCCTTTCATCAGAATATCGGTAATGACTATATCAGGGTGCATCTCCTCATAAATCATGTAGGCATCGTAGCAATCCCCTGCCTGCAATATTTCGACGCCATCTTCCGCTTTAAGTAATCTTTCAAGCGTTTTAAGGGCAAATATTTCGTCATCTACTATTAGTACTTTCATCTTCAGTCCCTCATCCCCGTTTGTGTTTCTTATATCTTGATTTTATCATGGCTTTCGCCTATTCGCACTATTTATTTGACTTTTATTTTCATATAGGTATCATAAAATTGGTTAAAAAGTATTGATGAAAGAGGTAAATCTTCTTATGAAAAAAATAGTTATGACTGGCGGTGGTACTGCCGGTCACGTTACACCTAATCTTGCCCTTGTTCCTCTTCTTAAGGAAAAGGGATACGAAATTTTTTACATCGGTTCCTATAACGGAATCGAGAAAAAGCTGGTGGAAAATGCTGGCATTACCTATTATGGTATCTCATCTGGTAAGCTTCGCCGCTACCATGATTGGAAGAATTTCACTGATCCATTTAGAGTAATCAAGGGATTTTCTGAGGCTAATCAGTTACTTAAGCACATCCAGCCTGATGTTGTATTTTCTAAGGGCGGATTCGTTTCAGTTCCTGTAGTTATGGCTGCTGCAAGACAACATATTCCTGCAATCATCCACGAGTCTGATATGACTCCAGGACTTGCAAACAAGCTTGCTATTCCTTTCGCATCAAAGGTATGCTGCAACTTCCCTGAGACTATGCAGTATCTTCCAGATGGTAAGGCTGTACACACAGGCTCTCCTATTAGAAAGGAGCTTTTCTCTGGAAACCGAGAAGCAGGTCTTGCATTCACAGGATTTTCTGCTGACAAGCCTGTAATCCTTATTATGGGTGGAAGCATTGGTTCTAGATTCATTAATAATGCTGTTTGGTCATCACTTGATACATTACTTGAGAAATTCCAGATTGTTCATTTGGTTGGTAAGGGAAATATCAACAATGATTTGGTTGGTCGCACTGGTTATCAACAATATGAATTCATCAGTGAACAGCTTAATGATATTTTTGCAATGACTGACCTTATGATTAGCCGTGCTGGTGCAAATTCTATCAGCGAGATTTTGGCTCTTAAGATTCCTAACATCTTAATTCCACTTTCAGCTGCTGCAAGCCGAGGCGACCAAATCCTTAACGCAGAAAGCTACAAGAAGCAGGGATTTTCAACTGTACTTCAGGAAGAGGAGCTTACAGGAGAATTGCTGGTTAGCTCAGTGGAAGATGTTTATGCCAGACGCGAGGAAATTAAAGAAAAAATGGCATCCAGCAAGTTACTGGACGCCAATAATACTATTCTTAATCTTATTTTAGAAGCTTAACTTCTTTACAACCTCAGCAGTTTCAGCATCGCTGAAGCTCTGATGATCCCATTCTTTGATGGCGCCGTCGCCAGCAAATCTTGGAATAACATGTACATGAAGATGGTGAACTGTCTGTCCGGCAGCTTCACCATTATTTTGTATGATGTTAATTCCGTCGCAACCTAATTCCTTCATCATTTTGTTTCCAATCTTCTTGGCAAGTGGAAGTGCCTTTGCAAGCACATCGTCATCTGCCTCTAAAAGATTAGCAAAATGATTCTTTGGTAAGATAAGTGCATGTCCCTTTGTTGCTGGGGATGCATCTAAAATAACCTTAAATTCATCATCCTCGTATATTGAGTTTGTAGGAATATCTCCATTTGCTAACTTACAAAAAATGCAATTGTTGTCCTTCATCTCATTATCCTCCTATTGATTAGCTAAAAGTAAATATTTCATCAAGCATTCTAAGGGTTCTGAAATTGCCTTTGGCAGTCATATCTCCTACCGAAAATGCTCGCTGGAAAGTCTCACGTCCTGCAACGATGTTGTCCATGATGTTGGAATTAAGCTTCATGTAAACATCGATGTTATCTTCCTTGCCGTAATGGCAGTCCATCTGCTCGCCAGATACGTTGATGTAAAGAGGTAACTCCTTTCCATCTATCATAAACAGGTACTTGGCGTTAAATTCAGGATTTCCCCTAAACTGTACCTTGAAATCGTTGATATATTCGCCGGCGCTGTCTTCCTTTTTCTCGCCCATCATATTTCTGAACATGCTGGTAAGGTCGGCAATATCGGCCTTCTGTGTCTGAACGTATTCATCGTCAGATACGAACTTGGACAGCTGCTCTGATTCCTGTGGAGAAAGCTCCAGCTGTGTGGTGCGAAGGATGCTTCTTGTGACAGCCTGATTGCTGGTTGGCAGGCCCTTTGTATGCTGAGAAATGGTGCGATACAAGGTCTCCACTTTCTTTTCGATGATGTGGGCATACTCTGTGTTCTCGCGGAATTCCTTAACATCCTCTACATAGCCGCAAAAGCCTGAGCATGGCAATCCACCCAGGATTTCCCAGGCATTTTCCAGTGTTACCATAGCCTCACGCTCACCGTAAGTGGTGGACATGACCACTGGCTGCATATAGGTGGTGGCAAGTGCAGTCTTGTCAGCATATAGCCAGCACGCATCTAAAAACTGATTCATGTAACCGCCTATGCCAAGCCACTCAACTGTGGTGGCAAGGATGATTCCATCAGCATCCTTAAGTGTCTGTGGAAGCATAGATATGGTGTTCTTCTGCTCGTAGATGTTGTAAAGCTTAACCTCTACCTGAAGTTCTGTCAGCACCTGCTCCATTTTGTTAATTACGTATAGTGTTGGGTCCTCTAATAGACCACGCCCTCCATAGTAAAT
>CACYLQ010000044.1 GCA_902775195.1 uncultured Pseudobutyrivibrio sp. | reverse complement strand
GTGTTGTAGTGATTCTCCAAAGCCTTTGGAGTTGTTCCTACAGCAGCTACTACGTCTGGATTCTGCTTTGCGTAGTAATTTGCATCAAATGCTGCTAACGCTGGCATTGATGTAGCGACAGTTGTTGCAGCGATAGTTGCTGCCATGAGTCTTACTAGTTTCTTGTTTCTAGTCATAGTGTAAAGTCCCTCCTGTTATTATTATTCCTCCCTCACGTAACCAGATAATACCACCGTTTGGTAGCATGAAAGAGTAAAATTTTTTCGCCACCGTTTGGTAGCATCTTTAAATGTACTATACCACTGTTTGGTAGCATTGTCTAAAGAAAAACAATTATTTAACATATTTTTCACACTTTTAAGCCTTACATCACCTCATTTACAGATAACTCAGATATTAATATGTTAAACACCAGAAAGGAACGACTATGCTACTAAGACGCCTGGAAGATTTAAGAATAGACCACGACCTAACTCAACAGCAGGTTGCAGATATCCTATTCTGCAAGAGAGAGGTCTACAGACGATATGAAAAAGGAATAAGGGAACTGCCACTATCCTACGCCATTATGCTGGCGGATTATTATCAGGTTTCTCTAGATTACCTTGTAGGCAGAACAGATAAAAAGAATTAAGAGATGATTTGAAATTTCACACAAATTCATCTCTTATTTTTTTGTGCAACTCGTGGAACTTGTGGTGAAATACGCAGTCAAGTCTTTTTCTCCTACACCTATCTGCTACAATATCTATGTTGCTTAACTGAGGGGATAAGGGGAGTAACTGAGTTTTGAAGAAAATTCAAAACAAGGAGAACAATGAATGAAGAAGAAGTTAAGAAAGGCATTAGCATTATCGGCTGCTTTAGTATTTACGGTAATGTCATTTGTAGCTTTTCCTGTGCTAGAGGTTCACGCAGCAGCAGTGACACCTGAAACAGGAAACATCTATTACATCAAAAACAAAAACAGCGGTCTTTATCTCACAGTAGAGAATGACTCGTCTGCAGCTGGTGCCAATGTGGTGCAGGCAACCGGCACTGGCTCACTGGGCCAGCGATGGATTCTTGAAAAGAACAGCTCTACAGGCTATTACAGAATCCACCCAGCAACAGATATGACCGGAGGCATATCGCTGGATGTGGCAAACGGTTCATCTGAAAACAAAACTAACATCCAGATTTGGAGCAACAATGGCTGCTCAGCACAGAATTTTGCAATCAAGCCAGCAGATTCTAACATGGGCTACTATATAGCTACAGAAGTAAGCGGCTTCAATTCAGTGGTTGATGTAACAAGCGCGAAAACAACAAGTGGCGCCAACGTGCATCAATACGCCAACACTGGCAAGGACAATCAGATTTGGTATTTTGAATCTGCTCCTTGGCCATCTAGCAATAGTTCAAGCAATTCAAGCAACAACTCAACAAGCAACAATTCCTCAAACAACACAACTCCATCATTACAGACAGGCTACATTGCCGATGGTTGGTACTACATCAAAAACGTCAACAGCCAGAAATATGTAGAGGTAGCTGACGGCAAGGATGAAAACGGCGCCAATGTACATCAATACCAGGGAAATGGTTATCCATGCCAAAGATGGTATGTAACCAATGTAGGCGGTGGATATATTACCCTAAAAACCGGTATGTCCAGCGGAAGAATGATGGATGTAACTGCAGGAAAAGCAACAGATGGAACTAATGTAGAGCTCTACAATGAAAATGGCAAAGACCCTCAGAAATTCAAGCCTATAAAAACATCTACTGACGGAGTCTTTTGCCTTACAACAAAATGTTCAGGTGATAAGCAAGCTGTTGATGTATACGGTTGGTCTACAGCAAACAAGGGAAATATTAACACATGGACATATAACGGATTAGCTTGTCAACAATTTGTATTTGAAGCCATTAATACCAGCAGCTCTTCAAGCCAGAGCTCTTCTACAGCTTCAACTACAACAAGCTCAGCACTTAGCACTGTATACCCTCAGCAGCAGCTCAATTTTGTAAATTGCAGTGATGGAAAATATGTAAACGACAATGGTATAAACGGTGGAGTTCTTACTTCAAATGGCACTAGTGCCACATCAAACAGATGGGTTCTTTCATATGTAAATAACGGTGTATATAGAATCATCAATGCTGCTACCGGCTATTGTTTCACACCATTTTCCAGCAGCGTAACATCTGGCAACGGTGTTGCCGCAGCCAAGGTGACATCTGGCGACAAATCTCAGTACTGGAAGATTGTTCCTGTAAAAAATGATGCTAATGGAATTGCCCTCAATTATAAGATTGTAAATTACAACAATTCAAATCTTGCACTAACACTTTCAAATGGAAGCTACAAGCTAGCAAACTATAATGGTTCTACAAGCCAGTGCTTCAGAGTAAATTCCTATGGAGTTGAAGGCTTTGCGGGATATTCAAAGGATATGTCTGGCCGAGAGAAGGCCTGCATCACTGGTGGTGTATTTGGACAGACTGTAACTGTTAAGTCACTTAGTGACCTTCAAAAATATGCAGCCGGCTCTACACCTTACACTATCGTTATTGGTGCAAACATGTCACAGAATGCCCTTACAAAGGTCAATGTAGGAAGCAACAAGACATTTGTAGGCTCTTATAATGCCCACACACTAAACAATATACACTTTAGAAACATTCAGTCATCAGGAAATAACATCTACAAGAATATTACGTTTACTCATTCTGTAAACATCAATAACAATGATGATATTCAGATGTACATTTCTGATGGAAATAACTTCTGGTTAGATCACTGCTCTTGGCCAGGACATAACATGAATCAGGACACAAGCATTCATCATAATGACACTGACAAGTTCCTCTATGTTGGACTTAAGGCTAACTTTGTATCAGTTAATGATTGCTTCTTTGGCGGACACAAATACGGCCTTATCTTAGGTTATCCTGGTGAAGACGGCCATGGTACATACACAGGCTACCCTTGCATGACCATAAGCAACTGCTACTTTAAACAGACTATCACCCGTGCCCCTGGATTGATGAGATATGGTTATTTCCACTGCTATAACAACTATGTATACGACTTTGACTTAGGCTATACACCTTATACTGACTGCAATATCTATTCAGAGAAAAACTACTTTGAAGCAGGTAGTCACAAGGGATGCGTTGTAAATGCAATGGATTATATAGGAAGATTCACAGATAGTGGTAGTGTATTATCCTGGGATATTTCTACAGCAAAGATTGCTGGAGCATCTAGCTTTAGACCTAGCAACAATTATGGATATAGCACTCGCGACCCTCAGTCTGCAAAGAATTGGGTTGTTAGATATGCTGGGGCACAGAGTGGTGCATTGACTTACTAATTTTCTATATAATACGAAAGAGACGCCAGCGGAGCGTCTCTTTCAAAAGGGAGAATAATGTTATGAAAAAATTGTATCTCTTTCGAGATGAGTATATATTAACTGATAATTTTGTCTATTCAATGTAAGTTGTGTGAATAGTCTGTGAAATGAATGTGAGCAAACAAAAAAGGCTTCCCTCGAGGGAAGCCTTTGATTTATCTATTATACTAGATTGTCTCAACCTTGATTGTGTTAGTATTACCTACAGAACCATTGATTGGGCCACCTGTAAGAACTACCATATCACCTTCGTTAAGGTCTAACATTTCCTTTGTACGCTCAACTGCACGCTCGAACATAACATCAAGAGACTTGTACTTGTCAACAAGAACTGGTGTAACACCCCAGCTAAGAGCAAGTCTTAACCAAACCTTCTTGTCTGTTGTCATAGCGATAACATCTACTGGGCAACGGAAACGGCTAACACGCTTAGCTGTGTAACCTGACATTGTACAAGCAACGATTGCCTTAGCATTAACATCGATAGCCATTGAACATGTAGAGTGGCAAACAGCATCTGGAGTAGAAGCGATTTCCATATCTTCCTTATGGAAACGTCTCTCGTAGTTGATATCCTTCTCTGTTGTCTCAGCGATTTCTGCCATTGTAGCAACAGCTTCAACTGGGTACTTACCCTGTGCAGACTCACCTGAAAGCATGATAGCTGATGTTCCATCGTATACAGCGTTAGCAACGTCAGAGATTTCAGCACGTGTAGGACGTGGATTAGTAATCATAGACTCAAGCATTTCTGTAGCTGTAACAACGCTCTTTCCAAGTGAACGAGCTGTTGAAATAAGCTCCTTCTGAACTGCTGGAAGGTTAACGAATGGGATTTCAACACCAAGGTCACCACGAGCAACCATGATACCGTTAGCAACTTCAAGGATTTCCTTAACGTTGTCAACACCTGGCTGATTCTCGATCTTAGCGATAACAACGATATCCTTACCACCGTTCTCATCAAGGAAAGTTCTAAGCTCGATCATATCCTGCTTTGTAGATACGAATGAAGCAGCAACGAAATCAATATCGTTCTGGATACCGAATAAGATATCCTTCTTATCCTGCTCTGAAAGGTATGGGCCTGACATTACCTTGTTAGGGAAGCTCATAGACTTCTTGTTTGACATTGTACCACCTGCTGTACACTTTGTGATAACGTCATGTCCCTTAATATCTGTAACTTCGAAGAATACGATACCGTTACATACTGAAAGTGTATCACCTACACTAAGATCCTTGTGAAGGTTCTTATGTGTAACAGAAACACGTGTCTGATCACCTTCTACATCATCTGTTGTGAAAATGAATGTGTCTCCTTCTTTAACAGTAACAGAACCGTCCTTAAATGTCTTAATACGATACTCAGGTCCCTTTGTATCAAGAAGAATGGCGATAGGAAGGTTAAGCTTCTTACGTACCTTCTTTACTAAATCCATCTTCATTCCCTGCTCTTCATGATCACCATGAGAGAAATTCATGCGGGCTACGTTCATACCAGCCTTTGCCATCGCTGTAAGAGTTTCCTCATTCATTGATGCAGGTCCGATTGTACAAATAATCTTTGTCTTTCTCATTTCAACACTCCTTCTATGTAAAACTAAAACTACTATAACTAAAATTTAACCCAATCTATCTTAACACTAATTGCGGTGATAGTAAACAAAATAAACAGTTTTTTAACAATTTTTTAACAGAAGATTAACAAAAGATTTTTATTCAAGTAAAACTTAAAAAAGCCTTGCTAGAAGCGAGCTAGCAAGGCTTTTGTCTTAGTTATTTAGTTATAATATGTGGTTACTGTTTCTCCGTTGCTTCCAAGTGGTACCTGATGGTCAAGACCAACAAAGCTGCCTGTCTTGGAATCTTTCCAAAGAGACTTCTTCATCATATTGTATTTTGCATTATCCCATGTCATCCAGTCGTCCTTTAAAAGTCCGCCTGTATCACCTGAGTTTGGATTAATGCACCAGAATGTATGATTGATATGATTCTTAGCAATAAACTCGGCCATGATATTTAAGTACTTTTCGTTGTCTCCACCATCCATGAAGCCGCCCCACTCTCCAATGAGGATTGGAGCGATTTCCTTATCCTGAAGATAGAACCAGCTATCATACCAAACATCGTCTAACAGAGTCTGTTCTGAGAAATCCTTGTCAAACCATACCTGCTTATATACCAGTGGGCCATAGTCATGTGGTGAATATACCAGCTGACTATGGTGACTTCCTAAATCTACTGGATATTTTCCAGCGTTTCTAAGGTTTCCGCCCCACCATCCACCATAGTATTTAAGCTTATCCTCTGTAGCGTTAGGGTCCTGTGTGCCAGAGTTAAAATCATAGCCTGGTCTTGGTGTTTCCTCTGTACCTTCTACCATAATCAGAAGATTAGGATTTACATCAAGAATTGCCTGACCACAACGGCTGGCAGCGTAGCGCCAATTGTTCTCATCTGTGGAATCGTCCCACTTAGCTGCTACAGCTTCTGCCTGGGAGAATTTGCCATGTGGTTCATTCTTTAAATCACAAGCGATGATTGTATCATCATTCTTGTATTCGTTAACAAGCCATGTCCAACCATCAATCCAATCCTGAGTTGTGAAGCCCTTAGGGCCATACCAAACATTGTAATTGTGGCCAGAATTGTTAGCATCTGCGCTGTGGCAATCCATCATAATCTTTATACCATTTTCCTTGCAGAGCTTTACAAATGTGTCAAAGATTTCTCTTGAATCCATATCTGTTCCATCAGCTCTCTTGAGCTCAGGATTAGCGTATGTATTAACACTTACCTTTACACTTTTGCCTGCCTTCCAATCAAGAAGAAGCTCTGTTGAAATAGGTACACGCACGAGATTAATACCGTGGTCTGCCATTCCCTCTACTACGTTTTTCATATTGGCACTCCACAATCCGTGGAATACCTTTTCTGAACAGTTGAAACCAAACCAGTTTGCACCAGTCAGATAAACCTCATGGCCTTCCATGTCATAGATTCGTCCGCCTTTAGCATGAAGCCAATCATCTCCGACAACTGCTTCAGATGGTTCAGTAGGCTCTGGCTTGTCAGGAACATCTGGTACTTCTGGCTCATCTGGCTCAGATGGCTGAACAGGAACCTCTGGTTCAGTTGGCTCAGATGGCTGAACAGGTTCACTAGGCTGTGGCTGCCCATCAACAGTAATGTCGATGGTGTTTCCAATATGGCTAGAACCTTGAATACCAAATTCCACTGACTGACCTGGCTCAATTACTGAATTCCATTCCATTGGAGTGATTTCATAGAAATCGTCAGTCTCTTTAATTTTTACATTCCAGCTTGAATCGATTCCCACATCGTCCTTGTCGATTTTAAGGGACCACTTATCTTCTCTTTTGTCTGTATCATTTTTAACCTTGATAAGAACCTGATAGCCTGAGCCCCAATTGTTGATTGTGTAATCAGAAACAAGTCCTTTTTCTGCTGCAAGCACAGCATACTTTGGAATGCTTACTCCACTGATTACAAGTGAAGCTGATAAAACCCCCAAGAATGCTTTCTTACAAAAAGCATTTCTTCTATTATACATTTACTACACTCCTCCTCAAAAAAACCTTATAATTATTTACCCTGTGCAATTATTTCTACCTTGTCACCAATGTGTGTTGAACCCTGGATACCAAAATCAACAGCCTGACCTGGCTCAATAATTGAGTTCCAGCTCATTGGTGTGATGATGTAATAGTCACCATCGATGGCGATGTTTACGTTCCAGCTTGTGTCGATACCAACATCATTCTTGTTCACCTTTAATGTCCAAGAATTTGTTCTTGTAGCTGTATCGTTCTTTACCTTGATAAGAACCTGGTAACCTGAACCCCAGTTGTTGATTGTGTAATCAGCAGTTAAATCTGTAGCCACTGGCTGTGGATCTACTGGTGTAGGATCTACTGGAGTTGGGTCCACTGGTTCCGGCTCCACTGGCTCTGGTTCTACTGGCTCTGGTTCTACTGGCTCTGGTTCTACTGGCTCTGGAGCAACGATGTTCTCGTCACCAAGTACAAGCTTGCTGCCTTCGAACAACTGCATTCCACTAGGTGTAGACATCTGTGAATTGCTTGTTCCGCCAAGACCTACGATACATGGGCTCTTAGAGTAATCCCACTTACCAGGAGCTGTGATTCTTGTCTGAAGCTCGCACTTGCACTCGCTCTGTCCACCTGGATAAATCTGAGCGCCTGCTAAGTTAAGGTCGATGTAGTAAATTCCCTTCTGATCAGATTCCTTGAACTCAGAAATCTTTACTGGATGCTGATTGTAAGTCATAGAAACCTTCATATCTGAAGCTGAATGACCCTGTGCAATTACATCGCTTAAATCAAAGAACATACGAAGATTTAAGTTGTCAGTAACTCTTGCTGGCCAAGCTGTGTGATTCTCAACAACTGTCTTAAGCTCAACAAAGTTAACTGCATTGTTCTTATCTTCACAGTTGATTCCACCCTTAAGAGTGAACTCTGCACCATCTGTCTTTTCGATTGCAGATGGAGTTACAACTGTACCAAAACCGTTCTTCTCATAGAGGTAAGCGCAAGCGCCTGTGAAACCTGCATTGTAGTCACAAGCTACTTCGTTTGCCTGATAATCACTTCTAACATCCTTGTATGAATCGTTAGCAGAACCAGGTCCACCTACGATAGCACCAACAAGTGTATGTCTTGAATTTTCTGGTGCAGCGTTAAGATTGTTAGACCAGCAACCATGAGCAGCTCTGTGGTGAGGATTCTTTGGTGATTGTGCATTGTAGCCAACCATGAAGTTCTGACCATTGCTGCCAAGTACGTAGTTGATTGTTCTTTCGATATATGCATTTGCACCAGCGATATGCTCCCTGTCAGCCTTATCTAATCCTAAATAGATTGTGTCGATAAATGCCTGGTTGCATGCATATCTAACTGAACCCCATTCACTTAAGAATGAAAGTCCGCCAGGTGTGATTGTTACTGGGTTTGAGCCAGGCTTCTTACCATTGTAGCAATCAATACTGTTTTCGATTGGTGTGTAATATTTTTCCTTGCCTGTAAGCTCTGCTAAAAGTAAGCAAGCTCCCATGTGTGTGTCATCCCATGACATTGTCCAAGAATATGCCATCTCGTCTCCACCCTGGAATTCTGTTCCAAAGTTGTTTGCATATTCTTCTGCCTTTGCAAGATATGTCTTATCGCCTGTTGCCTTGTATAACCAGCAACCTGCAAGTGCTAATTCATCATAGAATCCACTGTAAGATGTATAAAATCCGCTGGCAGCTGTGTAGCCCTTATCGCTCTTGGCTCTGTCAGCCATGCCATAAAGTGTCTTAGCGTGTGCAAGATAGGTTGCGCTTCTGGCTGGATCTGTATCCTTAAGTACTAAGGATGCAACAGCAAGAGATGCAGCAGCTTCACCTGTAACGCAGGAACCACCATTAGCAGCTGTGTCGCCCACCTTAAATGCAGGTCTATCCATCTTTGCTTCTACTAGTTCAGGTGCGCCCCAGAAACCATGGTCTTTGCCGCCGTCACCTACCTGATAGAAATATGTGCTTGAATCAGGATTACATTTTACAAAATAGTCATTTGCCCACTTGATATCGTGAAGCATCCATTTTGCCTGACCTGATTTCTGATAAGCCTCAGGATTGTTCAAATATGACCATCCTAAAACCATTGATGAGTATGCCATTGGAAGATTGAACTTTACGTTATCTCCGGCATCATACCAACCACCTGTTAAATCCAAATTAAAATCTGAACCATCTTTTAAGCCTGAATCTGCTCTCCAGTTTGTTCTAGAAAGTGTTTCCTCTGACAGCTTTCCAGATTCCTGTAACTGATAGAACAATAATGATTTTGCCAAAGCATCACCATAATTGTAATTTCCGGCGGCATCAGCCTTCACTGATGGAAAGCTTACCCCCGTTGCAACCATAAATGCTGATAAAGAGCAGGCCAAAGCCTTTTTGCAAAAAGTTTTACTAAACTTATGCATAATAACATATCCCTCCTTAATAATTATATATAATGACACCCGCGCGCTTGATGTCTTTATATCCCCTCTCCGTTTATATTAAGAATATATGTGAGTAAATATACTCATTTCTGTTATGTTGGTCTTTATCTGTCTTCGGTATGAAATTGTGTGTATTATCTGTCTATTTGATTATTATAATAACTTAAACGTTTTAGTTTGTAAATATTTATTTTAAATTAAAAAAGGGACTGTGGATTACCCACAGTCCCAAAGAGCAGAATATAATGTTTTATAACTTCTGAGCATAGTAAAATACCGCCTTCAGAAAAATGAGTATATTATAGAGCGAAAATTTAAAAGTCATACTTTTATACTGATAGTATCACCACAGATACATGAGGGCGTGGTATAGTAAAGTATGACTTTTATAAAATTCACTCAGGAGATACTCAAACGGTGTATTAGGTTACCTCAGTGAGTATATTTTTGCAAAAATGCGCAAAAGTCATACTCAAAAAGAAAATATTGCTTGGCAAAGCCAAGTTCATGTGGGCTTTTTCCTTAAGTAGCCCACATGAAGTCATACTTGGTATAGCTTATCATGCACTTAGCATACCCTCATCAGTCAGCTGCGCTGACAGCTTGTCTCGCCTCCCGGCTCGGTCGTTGCTGAACAGGCTCCACTGGAGCCTAGCAACCCCAAAAGGGGAAAGCCTAAAAAAGGACTGTGGTCTGAAAAAGGCCACAGTCCAATTAATTAAATAGAATTTATAGTTTTAGGATTCCAAGTTTGGCTAGGATTGCAAGAATTGCTGCACCTACAATAACTAAAGCTGCAATTATAACAACAACCGGGCTTGTTCCAGAAGACTGTCCGGCTTCTGGTGTTTGCTCTTCTGAGATTGTTGTTTCAGATGTAGTATCCTCTGTATCCTCTTCTGATTCATCTACAACATCATCAGAAGCTTCATCAACCACTTCATCCTCAACAATTGTCTCGTCAGAATCTTCAGTCTTAGTATCTACCTTGTCATTATTAGGCTTTGTAGACTGGTTGCCGCCTGCTGCAGGAACCTGAGCATCAGGAATCTGTGTCTGAGCACCAGTGTTACCTGAAACAACTGGAGTAGTTGTTCCAGCGGCTGCACCAGCACTGCTTGAACCCGAACCACTGCTTGAAGAGCCTGAGCCGCCGCCTGAGCTTGAGCCACCGCTTGATGTTCCAGGGTTGCTTGGTGCAGGCTGTTCATTATTTGCAACATCAACAGCTGTAGAATATTCCATAGTAAAATCATCACTAAGTGCTGTAACCTTTGCAGTAACAATAGCCTTACCAACTGCTTTTGCTGTTGCCTTGCCACCTTCAAAGCTTACTGCCTCATCATTAGATGTGTACTCTACCTTAACCATCTTTTCGATAGCATCTGGAAGAACAAATAATACTTGCTCCTCACCTGGCTTCATGGTTAATTCAACCTTTGATTCTGGAATCATGTCGAATGGGTCTTCATACTCATCTGCTGGTGTAAGTGCCTTGATTGAGCTTTCAATGTGAAGTGTTGCATTGTCAATCTCATCGAAGGATGTTGCAGCCTTTGCTTCTGCAATAGCGCTGCGAAGTCTATCTACAGATTCCTCTGTCATAAATGAAAGGTCATAACCCTCAGCAGTTTCGATAAGTGCGTTTAATGCTGTCTTATCAAGTGCGTCAACCACAAGCTTGAGTTCTACATGTCCCTTTGTTCCATCAACCTTTACATCAGCTGTTATTGAAACCTCATGCTTCTTGTTATCAATAGCAACTACACCCTTATTTGAAATCACTGATTCATCAGATGACTTCCAGGTGATGCTGCTGCCAAGCACAGATGTTGGAAGAGAAAGGTCATATCTAATCTGACCTGCATCTGTGTTATTACCCTTGATTGCATCAAAACTACATGCCAGCTCTAAGCTGCGCTGAACTCTGTTTACTTTAAAATCTTCTGCAATGTCCTCAACAGTGCTTTCGCTCATGGCCTTGTTGTAGATTTTGATATCATCAACCTTACCATCAAAGCAGGCATCCCAATTGTTAGCACCAAAAAGGATAGAATCGTTTTCACTGCCTAATGGGTTGTTAGATATACCACTTACAACCTTTTGCCCATCTACATACATGGTGATGTTACCATCTGTACCAACAATTGCTACCTGTGACCAAACACCGTTTGGAACTGTTGGATTACCTACTGTTGTCCAGCTCATTGGCTGAGCATTTCCAATAGTCTTTACTCCATCTGTTCTACCCCAGAGCTTGTACTCCTGGTCTGCGCCATCGCCAGATAACGCCAGCCAATGCTCTTTATTATGATATCCCAGCAACATCAATACCTGATTGTCAGCCTGAGATTTGTCTGGGCAAACAGAAAATGTAATTGTGAAATCGGTTCCATTAACCTTGTTTCCAAGGTCCAAACCAAAATCGTTGAAATCCACAGCCTTGCCGTTGATTCCATCAACATATGTTATTTCACCGTTATAAGCTCCCATGCCCTTTACAATAGCCTTGGCATCACCAATACCATTTTCAAAATCGTAGGATGAAACAAGATTTTTCTCAATATCATTGTCAGCAGACTCAACTGGCTTAATGTCATCAGTAAACAATCTGTTTACTTCGTCAGCTGATATTGTACGGTCATAAACCATTACATCATCAATAAGACCGCTGTAGCAACTATCCCAATTGTTAGCACCAAGGATAATATCCTGGTTTTCACCATTCATAACTTCAAGGAACTGATCTGTAGATAAAAGCTTTCCATCAAAATATGCTTTGTTTTCTTTTCCATCAGCTGTTAATACTATGTGGTGCCACTGGGCAGCATCATAATCTGCATAAGTTTTTGTAACCCATTTAAAATCTGCCCCATTGTTGTACCAGAATTTCAATCTGTTCTTATCATCATTTCCAGAAACTGAATACCAAAGCTCTGGGTCATGATATCCAACAAAAACAACTGGTGTATTCACAGGAACCTTTTTCTCTGGCTTTACCCAAAGTGATACTGAATAGTTTTCCCCAAGATTCTTTGTGTTTAGTTTGACACCGTAATTGCCATCAAGTCTTAATGATTTTCCTGCAATATTTTCATCTCTATT
>CACYLQ010000043.1 GCA_902775195.1 uncultured Pseudobutyrivibrio sp. | reverse complement strand
GTGATAACCTTATGGCCGCTATATTCGATTGCACCTGCTTCATGGACTGCAACATGTCCTGTAGCAGCTGCAACTACACCATCATAGTTTGATAGCATAGAATCGATTACAGTTTGGTTAGTTTGGGTTCCTCCTACCAAAAAGTAAATGTCTGCATTGGGACAATTGATATATTGTCTTATCTTTTCTTTAGCTCTATTACAATATTCATCCTCGCCATAGCCTGGTGTGGATTCCATGTTAGTTACTGTAAGAGCTTCTAGAACCTTTGGATGGCAACCTTCTGCATAATCGCATGAAAAATATAGCATAACAAAACCTCCTCAGATATACATATATACAAAAATAGGCAACCGCTTTCGCGATTGCCTTATGTAACGCAGAGGGTGGGATTCGAACCCACGCGCCCTTGCGGACAAACGGTTTTCAAGACCGCCTCGTTATGACCACTTCGATACCTCTGCTTGTGTATCTCTCGAACACGAATAGTATGATATCATCACCCACCTTGGATGTCAACAAAAAATGGGAAGTTTTTTCAAAAAATATTAAATTCAGAAAATTGCGACAACGCCGCAATTTTACTAGAATTTCTATAGGTTATACTGCTGTCTACTTTTCAAAATTGCTTCTCCAAAAGCTGCATCCTCAGGAGTGGTAACTTTAATGTTAAGATATGAGCCTTCGATCATGTGAACTTCATGATTTGTAGCCTTTTCTACAACCATTGCATCATCTGTGATAGTTGTGTCTGCGTCATCGATAATCTTGTCGTATGCTTCACGTATAAGGTTGTATTCGAAGCACTGTGGAGTCTGAACTATCCACACCTTGCTTCTATCTGGAGTATCTAATACTAATCTATGAGAATCAGTTATCTTGACTGTATCCTTTGATGGCATACCTACAACGCATGATTCGTAAAGAGTTACCGCAGACATACATCTGTGAATAACATCAATAGGTACAAAAGCTCTTGCACAATCATGTATTAATACATATCCATCATTTATAGCCTGTAAGCCTGCATATACAGAGTTATAGCGTTCCTCTCCGCCTTCAACTATAGCTACACATTTACTAATGTTGTAGCGCTCTACAATCTCTGTACGACATTTTTCTACATCACCAGGGGCAACTACTAAAACTATCTGAGTAACCTTGCTCTCCTGGAATGCTCTTAGGCAATGCACCATAAGTGGAGCTCCGCCTATATTCATATATTGTTTTGGAATATCCTGTTCCATTCTTTTACCGCTTCCTGCGGCTAAAACTATTGCTGTAAATTTATTCATATTATCTTTCGCCTAACTTTAAATTTGGTATTGCATTTAGATCCCAACCATCCCGTTTGCCAGCTAGGAATTCATAGTAGGCTGCTGCACCTATCATGGCAGCATTATCTGTACATAGTATTGGAGATGGGTGATAGAATTTAACGCCCTTTTCTTCACACATCTTTTCCATTGCCTGGCGCAGAGTTTGGTTAGATGCAACGCCACCTGCAATGGCAAATTTGTCCATGCCAAACTCATCTATTGCTAAAGCTGCATGGTCGCATAATGTATCAATTACAGTCTGCTGGAATGAGGCTGCAATGTCTTTGTCGTTTACTGTTTCGCCCTTCATCTGAGCGCCGTTAATGTAGTTAAGTACCTGTGATTTAAGTCCACTGAATGAAAAATCGTAGACTCCGTCTGATACCTTTGGTCTTGTGAATGTGATAGCCTGTGGGTCACCTTCGTGGGCAGCCTTTTCAATCTTTGGACCACCTGGATAGCCTAGGCCGATAGCACGTGCAACTTTATCAAATGCTTCACCTGCTGCATCATCTCTTGTACGTCCTAAGATTTCGTATTTACCATAATCTACAACTCTTACAAGGTGAGTATGGCCACCTGATACTACAAGGCATAGGAATGGTGGCTCCAAATCCTTGTTTTCGATGTAGTTGGCACTGATGTGTCCTTCGATATGGTGTACTCCAATAAGAGGTAAGCCCTGTGCAAATGCTATAGCCTTTGCTTCAGCTACACCTACTAAAAGTGCGCCAACTAAACCAGGGCCATAGGTAACGGCTATAGCATCCATGTCTTCTAACCCCATGTCTGCATCTTCAAGTGCCTGTTCTATGACCTGATTGATTCTTTCTATATGCTTTCTTGATGCGATTTCTGGAACAACTCCACCGTAAAGAGTGTGGAGCGGTATCTGAGTAGATATGACGTTACTTCTAACATCTCTTCCATTGACAACGACAGCTGCTGCAGTTTCATCGCAGGAGCTTTCGATTGCAAGTATTTTTATTTCTTTAGTATCCATTTACTTCGTCCTCTGTAGACAGCCTCCATGTAAGGATTTTCCAATTGCCTTTGGAATCCTTTCTGAGGCAAAAATCTTCGTAGGTTCTATCGTAAGTGCTGCCTTCCCTGATGAAATAGTAAGTAGAAAGGAAAGCGCAGTCGTATCCATTAACCTTTTTGTATTGAACCTCGTTTGAATCACTTACTGTGCTAGAAACGATGATTCTGTTACGATTTTTATAATCCTCTATCTCAAGAGAAAGTGATGCGAGATAAGTATCCTTTGGATTGTATTTAAGGAGCTCATCATCCATAAGCATTCTAGCCTGTTCGGCCATTTTTTCAAGTTCTTCTTGAGTATAATCCTCTGCATAATAGGCTGAAATTATTCGGTTGTACCATTTTACCACTGCCCTTGGTGTGGCAGGATATTCTTTAGCAAAATTCTTTGATGTAATAGCTTGAACTTCTGAAAGTTCAACGTTTGTTTCTGCTGAAGCAGAATCGTTTCGGCGTGACAAATACGCATAGTACCCCACAATAAGTGTCACCATACAGATTATTGCAATTCCTATTCGTATCGCCTTTTTCATACTACTCCTCCGCAAAATCAAGTTCTAAGAACTTGCCGTCTTCCCCCAAATAAGCCTGTGGAAAAATATCACAGACCGCCTTCATGTATCTTTTATGTCCCGTCATTGATGGCGAAAAATGTGTAAGCCAAAGTTCTTTTACATCTGCATCCTTTGCAACCTTTGCTGCCTCGTAGAAGGTCATGTGCTTATTCTGACGTGCCTTTGCAAGCTTGTCTTCCTCTGCATACATTCCTTCACAAATAAATAAGTCTGATTCCTTTGCTGCTTCCACCAGAGATTTAGTTGGTCTGGTGTCTGTGCAATATGTAACCTTAAGGCCCTTTCTGGCGCTGCCCATAACCATATCTGGTGTATAGGTTTTGCCTTCAAATTCTACTGTGTTTCCCTTTTGAAGCGGATTCCAGAGAGTTACTGGAAGGCCCAATTCTTTGGCTGTTTCAACGTCGAATCTTCCCTTTCTGGGAATATCAACTGAATAACCATAACACAAAACATTATGGTTAACTTTGAATGCATGAATATGATAACCTAGGATTTCGAAAAATTCTTCATCCTGCTGCAATTCATGAAACTTTATCTCAAAGGGTAGCTCTGGGGCAATCACTCTTAGAGAATTGACTACTCGCTCTAGCCCTTTAGGACCGACAATTGTTACCGGCTCTGTTCTATCGGAGTTACCCATAGAAAGCAAGAAGCCTGGTAAGCCGCTGACGTGGTCTGCATGATAATGGGTAAGGCAAATCACCGAGATTGGATTTGGGGAGAAGCCTGCTTCTCGCAGTGCTACCTGTGTTCCCTCGCCACAATCTATAAGTAGGCCTTCGCCATTAAATCTTAATAAGCATGAGGTCAGCCATCTATTAGGAAGAGGCATCATGCCTGCTGTTCCCAACAAACAAACATCTAACATCTATAAATCCTTTCAAGTTACTCAAATAATTAGTATTTCTCTCGCTTGTTACGCTCACAATATTATATACTCTTTCAGTCGCTAACACGCTCCTTGCAGAGTATATAATATTGTGAACTACAAGCTATTTTTACACTTCTTTTGCAGGCACAAATTTTGTTTACGGTTTATTCCTCCATACGGTATGACATGCAGATTGCATCCTCGATGGGGTTGGAGTAGAAGTATTTGCGTTTACCGATTTCCTCGAAGCCTAAGCCCGTGTATAGGGTGCGGGCTGGGGTGTTGGAAACGCGGACTTCTAAAAATACTGTGTCTACTTTTTGGGATTGTAGTTGGTCAAAGGCGTAGTGCAAGAGGGCTTTGGCTATTCCCCTTTTGCGATAGGCTTCGGCTACTACAATATCTGGAAGTTCCGATTCTGGTGGTGTTAGGTAAAACACGGCAAAGCCTGCTATAGCATCATCCTCAGAGGCCACGACTACAAATGCGTGGTCTGAGTGAATTGCTTCTAAGTAATTATCCTTGTGCCAAGGGTTTGACATGGCGGATTCTTCGATAGCAACGATTGCATCTACATCGGAATCGGTAGCGTATCTATATGTAAGAGCCATTAGGCTTTTCCTTCCTTTTCAAGACGCTCTCTTTCTGCCTGAGATAATCTAAGGTATTCAGGGCGATGTTCAGCTGCTGTATCACATTCGCCGTTCTTGTAATAAATCATACCAAGTGAAGCAACTGATGAAGCGTGCTGTCTGTTAAGATGTGCTGGTGCAAATCTGTATGGTACAGTAATTAATTCTGCGATGTGATCCTTGAATACAGGAACTCCATCGCCAAGGAAAGTAACAGACTCTCCTCTTTCGTTAATATCTGCAGCTATTTCGTGGAAATCCACTGCACACTGAGGGCGCTCAACCTTAAAGCTTCCATCTTCTGCAAAAGAATACAAGCCAGTGTAGACCTGGCCTCTTCTGGCATCCATGATAGGGCATATTATTCCGCTGTTTCCCCACATGTTAAATGCTATGGCATCCACTGTTGGAACGGAAACGATAGGAAGTCCTAAGGATAATCCTATTCCCTTTGCAGTAGCTGATGCTATACGAAGTCCTGTAAATGAACCAGGGCCTGCTGCAACTGCTATTGCATCTATCTGGTTTAAGTCTAATTCAATCATTTTAGAAAGCTCATCTAACATTGGTAGCAATGTCTGAGAATGAGTCTTTTTATAGCCAGTAGTGTATTCTCCAACTAAATTATCATCCTCTACAATTGCAACTGATGCAACTAAGCCTGAACCGTCTATTCCTAATATCTTCATTTTAAATGCTCTCTATCGTAATCTTGCGATAGTCAAATCCTTTTTCTAAATTTTTCTCTATGGTAACACGTGTATAGCTTTCTGGCAAAATATCTTCAATGAGGTTAGCCCATTCGATAAGAGATACGCCATCGCCATAGATGTAATCCTCATATCCGATTTCATCCATTTCTTCGATATCGCCTATACGATATACGTCGAAATGATAAAATGGCAATCTGCCTGTGTCGTACACCTGAACTATTGTAAATGTAGGGCTGCAGATTGGTTCGTCAATCTGAAGACCTTTAGCAAAGCCCTGGGTGAAGACTGTTTTGCCAACGCCTAAATCTCCTATGAGAGTGAACACCTGACCAGGTACTGACTGTTCAGCAAGCTTAATGCCAAGTGCTTCTGTTTCTTCTGGTGAATTGGTTTCGATTATTTTAGTCATTTTATTTGTAATTTGTAATCCTCTACATGTGATTTGATAAAGTTAACTGTTTCATCGTACTGAGACTGGATGTCTGCTATAGGGATGATGTATGCATTAACTCTGTTACTGTAAATTAAGAGATATCCCTTCCAGGTGGAAATCTTGTAAACATATTCCCATGGCAGAACCGCTGGTTCATCAGCCGATGGAGAAGAAATGTAGATTCCATCATCTTTGAGCTCGTATGTAATAGGATATGAAAAGACCTCCTGCTGCATCTGAGCCTTTACTCGAAGCTTTAAAGAAAGAGGTATATACATCAAAAAGATGATAGCTAAAAGAGGATAAAACACCTTGTATAATGGTGATAAAACTGGAAATCTAAGGAGCCAAACTACAATCAGCAGAACGAATAAAACTACTGATAAGATTCCCTGCGAACCGCTGTAGGAATGGTGTAGATTGAATCTATATAAGTCTTCCTCTTTTATTTTTACACTGAATTTAATATTCTGTCCCATATTCCAATATTCTCCCAATTATTTTCTATTTTATCATATTTTTTAAGAAAATAAAAATAGAGCGAGTCGAAACCCCTAACGACTCGCTCTTATCCCATTTCTCCTAAAAAGCACATTGGCTGTAACTTTCTCTAACTGATATACAGTATAGGAGTATTGGTGATAATTGTCAATTAAAAACCCCGTTTGTATATGCATTTTGTATAATTGTGACAATTTTGATATACGTTTTATGTGTATGATTACAATAACTATTTTTTATTAAACTTCATAGTGAGGGCGATGCGACCCTTCTTTTCGTCTACAGAAATAACCTCTACATCTACGATGTCTCCAACGGATACCACCTCAAGTGGATGCTTGATGTAGCGGTCTGTCATCTGCGAGATGTGTACAAGGCCATCCTGGTGAACGCCTATATCTACGAAGGCACCAAAATCGATTACATTTCTAACTGTTCCTTTAAGCTGCATGCCAGGCTTAAGGTCCTTCATTTCAAGAACATCGCTCTTTAAGATTGGACGTGGCATATCTTCACGTGGATCACGTCCTGGCTTTTCTAATTCTTTGATGATATCCTCCAAAGTCATCTCGCCAATGCCAAGCTCTGTTGATAATGCTTTGATGTTTTGGATGCTCTTGTGGATATCCTTTAATGTGCCGGCAGCAATATCCTTTGTGTCAAATCCAAGCTTTTCAAGAAGTGCTTTTGCGGCATCGTAGCTTTCTGGATGAACTGCAGTTGCATCAAGAGGATTTCTTCCACCTGTGATACGCATGAAGCCAGCGCACTGCTCGAAAGCTTTTGGGCCAAGCTTTGGAACCTTTTTAAGCTCTGCTCTGGAGTTGAAACGACCATTTGCTTCTCGGTATTCAACAATGTTCTTTGCAAGTGTTTTGTTGATTCCTGAAACGTACTCTAATAAAGATGCTGATGCTGTATTTAAATCTACACCTACAGCGTTAACGCATGTTTCTACTACTCCTGCTAATGTTTCATCAAGCTTCTTTTGATTCATATCGTGCTGGTACTGACCAACACCAACTGACTTAGGGTCAATCTTTACAAGCTCTGCAAGTGGGTCCTGAAGACGGCGAGCCATTGAAGTAGCTGAACGCTGTCCTACATCAAAGTTAGGGAACTCCTCTGTGGCAAGCTTGCTGGCAGAATAAACTGATGCACCTGCTTCGTTAACGATAACGTATTCTACCTTCTCTGGAATCTCCTTTAGCATATCAACGATGATTTGCTCTGATTCACGGCTGGCTGTACCGTTACCAAGTGAAATGAGCGAAACGTTGTGCTTTTTAATAAGTGCCTTGATTACCTTTTTAGTTTCCTCAACCTTATTCTGTGGAGCTGTTGGGTAAACTACTGTTGTATCAAGTACCTTTCCTGTTGCATCTACAACGGCAATCTTACAGCCTGTTCTGAAGGCTGGGTCCCAGCCAAGAACATTGCGGCCAGCGATTGGAGGCTGCATAAGAAGCTGAGTTAAGTTCTTTCCGAATACCTTGATTGCGCCATCCTCTGCCATCTCTGTAAGATTGTTACGGATTTCGTTTTCAATAGATGGAGCGATAAGTCTTGTATATGCATCTTCGATTGTTGCTGTTAGTGCCTGATTCGTATTTACGTTATCACGGCTGATAACCTTCTTTTCAAGGTAGCGTAAAATATCATCTACTGGTGCTTCGATAGAGACCTTGAGAATCTTTTCTTTTTCACCACGGTTAAGGGCGAGGATACGATGTCCTGGAAGCTTAGCAATTGCTTCATCATAATCGTAGTAATTTTCATAAACTGATTCTGCTTCAGCATCCTTTGCCTTAGATACGATTCGGCCGCTTTTGAAAGTCTTTTCTCTTATCCATGTGCGATAATCTGCATCATCAGAAATAGATTCTGCAATGATATCGCAAGCTCCGGCTATAGCATCTTCTGGAGTATTAACATCCTTTTCAGGATTGATGAAAGCCTTAGCCTCTTCTTCAAGAGATTTGTCTGTCATCTGTAGGATAATAATATTTGCAAGAGGCTCTAACCCCTTTTCCTTTGCGATAGTTGCACGGGTACGTCTCTTTGGACGATATGGACGATATAAATCGTCTACTGCAACCTGTGTTGTTGCCTCTAAAATAGCCTTCTTTAATTCTTCTGTTAAAAGTCCCTGTTCCTCGATTGAAGCAAGACATGTAGCCTTCTTCTCTTCGAGATTACGTAAATACGATAATCTTTCTGAAAGAGTACGAAGCTGTTCGTCGTTAAGACCTCCTGTAGCTTCCTTTCTGTATCGCGAAATAAATGGAACTGTGTTTCCTTCATCTAACAGCTTGATTGCTGCATCTACCTGAGCTACACGTACGTTAAGCTCTGTTGCAATTTGTTTAGTAATATCCATGTAGTAACTCCTATATATTATTTATTAAACAAAATAGATTTTGTTTTAATCGTAATTTTTCTTACAACCTCAGAAGCAATAAATGTTGATATTAAGCATGCCAAAAGAAGGGCAGCCATATCTCTGTGATTGTAGTCTGAAACATCATAGTGTGAATAGAAAAGAATCATTATTCTATGATGGGTAAGAATTATGTACCAACTGATGCCTGACAAATA
This sequence comes from uncultured Pseudobutyrivibrio sp., assembly GCA_902775195.1. Classification (GTDB taxonomy): domain Bacteria; phylum Bacillota; class Clostridia; order Lachnospirales; family Lachnospiraceae; genus Pseudobutyrivibrio. Next base: position 4,048 of record CACYLQ010000043.1, on the reverse strand, counting down.
AATGATTGATTTATAAAGGCCGCTATCCTCTTTAACGTTAACATCTCTGAGTGCCACAAAAAGTAAGATGCTCCATACAAAATGGAGAGCTTCTGTGAAAGATGCGTTTAAACGCAAAAATGCGAGGGCTGGCGCATAGCCATATAGCATATGATAAACAAAAATAAGTATGGACAATCCAAGTGTTATTCCCCTTATTGGTGTTGATATTTCCTTTTCTCCCATTGTTTCATGGAGAAACATTCCAAGATAAAAATACACAATGATGAATAAAGGATTCATAAGTGGTGTGTAATCAAATGGATTGTAGAAAAATAAAATGATTACATACCAAATTAAAAGCACTGCCAGTGTAATGTATTTGAATTTTCTAAGAAGCTTTGCAAGTAGTGGAAAAAGCAAATAGCAAATTACAATGCAGGACATGAACCATTCACCTACCAAATAAAAGTTGGCTTCAGTGATTTGTTTTACGCCATCCATACCGATTAGAGTCCAACCAAAAAGCTTTAAAGGCAAGTTTTTACCTGGGGCTTCGTGGTTAACCAAAAAGCAGATGACAAACATTAAAGTGTATGTCACGTAAAATGGAATGAAAAGGCTTTTGATTCGTCTTATGTAATATTTGCCAAGGGACAGACTATCTTCCTTGTTGTACATAAGAGCGTAGCCAGATATTATGAACAAAAACAGGCTGGCTGGTCGAGCCAGTATGTTAAAGAAAAAATTTAGATTCAAAAATGATACATCTTCTCCATGAGCTGTAACTATGTATTCCACAAAGAAGTGATAAAAGAATATAAAAATAACGCCGATATCACGTAGGATATCCAGGCCGATGATTCGCTTTTTCATATATACTCTCCTAGGATTATTGTTCTAGTTAAGTATATATAAAATTTAATTTGTTAGCAACTTTGTGGCCAGGTCTGACACATGGACACCTCATCCGCCCCTGCGGGGCACCTTCCCCTCGAGGGGAAGGCTTTTTATTTTATACTGCTTCTACATTTCGAGTTGCAATTACGTCTACGCCGGTGCCGCAGACATCTTTTACTACTACATCTCCGATGTGGATTGGCGCATGCATTACTGCTGCATCGATTTCTTTCATTACTGCATCGATTTTATCCTTTGGGATATTGCTTGCAGTTTTAACTGATACTCTAGGCTTGTCTCCACCTAGGATTACCGCTGTTGAAGTAACTGTTCTCTCTGGATGGGTTACCTCGTTTCTTGCATATTTATCACCAATTCCGCAGGTGTTTCCTGTTACTGAAGCCACCTCACCGTTTTCTAATTCTACTGTTATCTGACATCCCATTGGGCAGCCGATACAGGTTAACTCTCTCTTTTCCATTATCTTCGCCCTCCTTTTACTCATTTTCAATCTTTACTGTGATTTTCTTTAATCCTGGCTTTTCGGCAAGCTTGTCCTTAAGAAGGATTACCTGCTCCATTTCGCCTGGTGCCATGATTCGTTTTTTGTTATGCATTACTCTTTCATCGTCGAAGTAAACGCTTACGTAGGAATCCTTGAATACTGCTCCTACTCTGAATCTTACTGTAAGCTTGTCGTCCATTCTATCTACATCGATTGTAGATGGAACTGTGTAGCGGGCACCTTCTGTTGCAACGATTTCGATTTCATTTGAAGAGCTTTCTGAAAGCTCGCCCTTGATAAATTTGGCAGCATTCTTACCAGCTCTATCTGCTTCCTCTGAAACGTAATCAACAAGGTCATGTACGTGAAGTACGTTGCCGCAGGCAAACACGCCTGGAATATTAGTTTCAAGGGATTCGTTTACAACTGGGCCGCTTGTGATTGGGCTCATCTCTACCCCTGCATTTCTTGAAAGCTCATTTTCTGGAATGAGTCCACAAGAAAGAAGTAAAGTATCACAGGTGTATCTTTCTTCTGTTCCTGGAATTGGCTTTCCGTGATTATCAACCTCTGCAATAGTTACGGCGGTAAGGTGCTCCTTGCCCTCGATATCTACAACAGTGTGGCTAAGCTTAAGTGGAATACCAAAGTCATCCAGACACTGTACGATATTTCTCTTTAATCCACCTGAGTATGGCATAAGCTCGGCAACAACCTTTACCTTTGCCCCCTCAAGTGTCATACGACGAGCCATGATAAGTCCGATATCACCAGAACCCAGGATAACTACCTCACGGCCTGGCATATAGCCTTCGATATTCACAAGGCGCTGTGCTGTACCTGCAGAGAAGATTCCTGCTGGTCTGTAGCCTGGAATGTTTAAGGCTCCTCTTGGACGCTCACGGCATCCCATGGCAAGGATAACTGCGCCAGCCTTGATCTGATACATTCCATCCTCACGGCTCATAGCTGTAACAACTCTATCCTCGGAGATATCCATTACCATTGTGTTTAATTTATATTCGATTTTTGCATCAAGTACTTTTTCAATGAAACGATATGCATATTCTGGACCTGTAAGCTCCTCTTTGAAGGTGTGAAGACCAAATCCGTTATGAATGCACTGATTTAGGATTCCTCCTAATTCCTTGTCTCTTTCTAAAATAAGAATCTTTTCAACACCAGCGTTTCTTGCTGATACTGCGGCTGCGAGACCTGCTGGGCCGCCGCCTACGATTACGATATCATAATTAGTCATTAGTTGTTGCCTCCCTTCTGATTCTTGGTGCGTTCCATTACAATATTTGAACGTCCACCACTCTTTGTAATCTCCTCATAAGGAAGACCTAATTCTCTGTGGAGAATTTCCATTGTCTTTGGTGAGCAGAAGCCTGCCTGACATCTTCCCATACCAGCACGTGTTCTTCTCTTTACACCGTCAAGAGAACGTGCGCCAAGTGGTCTGTGGATGGCGTCTAAAATTTCTCCCTCTGAAATTGATTCACATCTACAAATAATATTTCCATAAGCTGGATTTTTCTTAATTAATTCATTTCTTTCTTCAACTGAAAGGTCTGCTGGGTTCATTACGTCCTTTCTTGTGCTAATCCAATTAGCTTTTTTTGAAAGCCCCATCATATCCTTCAACATATTTCCTACCATCTCACCAATTGCTGGAGAAGATGTTAGGCCTGGAGATTCGATAGCTGCACAGTCGATGAAGTGTGGTGCTCCATCTACCTCTCCAATGATGAATTCGTGTCTTGCCGCATGGGCACGAAGTCCTGCAAATGATGTGATAACCTTTCTCATAGGAAGATTCTTTACGTGGTCATTTGCCTTTGCGATTAAATCTCCAATACCATCTGCTGTTGTATTTGTTCCTTCCTTGTCGTCAATATCAATAGCAGTTGGTCCAACAATAAGGTTGCCATGAACAGTAGGTGATACAAGTACACCCTTACCAAGATTTGTTGGCTGTGGGAAGATTGTGTGGGATACGTGAGTGCCAACCTCTTTATCAAGTAAGCAGTAATCACCTCGTCTTGGGATGATTTCGATTTTGTCATCATCCTTGCTTACCATATTGTGGATTACGCCTGAATAAACACCTGCTGCATTAACAACATATTTTGTTACATACTCGCCATTGTTAGTGCGAATATGCCATAAGCCTTCTTCATCCTTTTTAATATCTTCGACCTTAGTATTAAATCTGAAATCAACACCGTTCACGTTAGCATTCTCAGCCATTGCAATGTTTAGCTTGAATGGGCAGATAATGCCACCTGTTGGTGCAAGTAAAGCTCCTTCAACATTATCAGAAAGATTTGGTTCAAGCTCCAAAGCCTCCTCGCGAGTTAGGATTTTCATATCCTTAACGCCGTTTTTGATTCCTCTGTCGTAAAGGTCCTGAAGTCCTGATAATGCTTCCTTGTGAATGCATACAACCATGGAACCATTTCTTTTGAACGGGATGTCCAAATCATGGCAGAGGTCATCCATCATTTCGTTTCCACGTACATTTAATTTTGCCATCAAAGATCCTGCAGCTGCGTCAAAGCCTGCATGTACAATTGCTGAATTAGCCTTTGATGTTCCTTCGCAAACATCCTCACATTTTTCTAGAACACAGACATTTGCTTCATATCTAGAAAGCTCTCT
>CACYLQ010000042.1 GCA_902775195.1 uncultured Pseudobutyrivibrio sp. | reverse complement strand
TTCCACAGCCAGAAGGACCAAGTAAGGTAACAAAAGAGTTTTCCTTAACAGATAGGTCTAGTTCGTCAAGAACCAGCTGCTTACCGTAGCTTTTTGATACGTTGTCGTATTGAATAAATTCCAACGTAGTATCCTCCATAAAACATATTAATATATACAAAAAAAGCTCCGAATCAGACTCGAACTGACGACCCCCTCATTACGAGTGAGGTGCTCTACCAACTGAGCTATCGGAGCGAATTGCTTGTAAAAAAGAGCTCTATTCTTTTCTATAACACCAGGAAAAATTTTAATATATAAAAGGAAAAAAATCAATTATATTGTTGAGAAAAGCAGAGGGTTTTATTATAATGACTTTTGTACAAATTTAAACATTTATTTAGGAGATATATATAATGGAAGCTAAGAAGAAAAACGTGACATCATTTGATTTTAGACAGTTCTTTACAAGAGATAATTTACCTCTTATATGTTTGATTATTTTAGGCGTTTTTGCAGTGGTAGCAATACTTGTTTCTATTTTCGCACTTGCAATCAATCCAGTTATTGCTTGTGTAATGGTTATTTTAGAGGCAGCTCTTGCAGCAACACTTAACAGAATCCCACTTTGGATTCATGGATTAGTATTTATCGCACAGATCGTTTGTGGAATTATTGCTTCGCAGGTTCCATTTATGATATTCATGGCGTTTATTTATGTTTTCGCAACAGCATTTTTATATGTATGGGCTAATAGATAATGAATAAAGTTAACTATCAAAAGGAATTAGATAATTTAATAGCAAGCTTAACCAAAGAAGGCCAAGTGCCTTCTTTATTATTACATAGTTGCTGTGCACCATGTAGTAGCTACTGTATTGAATATCTTAGTCAGTTTTTTAATGTCACTGTATTTTATTACAATCCAAACATTTATCCTGATGAAGAATATTACCATAGGGTTAAAGAGCAGCAGCGTTTTATATCCCAGTTTCCTACAAAGCATCCTGTTAAGTTTATAGAGGGCGATTATGATAAGGACAGCTTTTATGCCATCGCAAAGGGACTTGAGAAAGAACCGGAAAAGGGCAGAAGATGTCACAAATGCTACGACCTCAGACTTAGAAAAACTGCTACAGTAGCAAAGGATTTAGGCTTTGATTATTTTACAACAACCCTTACTATCTCCCCTATGAAGGACTCACAGGTTCTTAATGAGATAGGAATCAATATAGGAAAAGAGCTAGGCGTTAATTGGTTACCTAGCGATTTCAAAAAGAAGGAAGGCTATAAAAGAAGTACAGAGATTTCCAGGGAATATGATATGTACAGGCAGGATTATTGCGGCTGCGTGTATTCATATAATGAGAGACAGTTGTTAAAGGCACAAAATACGGAGGATTAGTTATGGCACAGTTGTGGGGTGGAAGATTCACCAAGTCTACAGACCAGATGGTTTATGATTTTAATGCATCTATCAGTTTTGACCAAAAGCTTTTTGCACAGGATTTACGTGGCAGTAGGGCACACGTTACCATGTTGGCTTCAGTTGGAGTTATTACTGATAAAGAACGTGATGAGATTTTGGCAGGACTAAAAAGCATTGAAGAGGATGTTAATTCCGGTAAGCTTAAAATCACATCTGAGTATGAGGACATCCACAGCTTTGTAGAAGCTAATCTTATAGATAGAATAGGAGATGCTGGCAAAAAGCTTCACACAGGTCGAAGCCGTAATGATCAGGTGGCACTTGATATGAGACTTTACACTAGAGACCAGGTAGATGCTACATCAGAGCTTCTTGTACATTTGTTAGAGACTATTCTTTCTATCATGGAAGAAAATATCGATACTATCATGCCTGGCTTTACACATCTTCAGAAGGCTCAGCCTATCACCCTTGCACATCATATGGGTGCTTATTTTGAGATGTTTAGAAGGGATGTTCTACGTCTTCATGATATTAGAATTCGTATGAACTATTGTCCACTTGGCTCTGGTGCTTTAGCTGGCACTACATATCCTTTGGATAGAATGCAAACAGCTGAGCTTATGGATTTCGATGGACCTACCCTTAATTCCATGGATGGTGTATCTGACAGAGATTATCTTATTGAATTCCTTTCAGCATTAGCTACAATCCAGATGCATCTTTCTCGTTTTTCAGAGGAAGTCATTATTTGGAATAGTAATGAGTACAGATTTGTGGAAATAGATGATGCTTATTCTACTGGCTCATCTATTATGCCTCAGAAGAAAAACCCTGATATTGCAGAGCTTGTCAGAGGAAAAACAGGTCGTGTTTATGGCGCCTTAATGTCTCTTCTTACAACTATGAAGGGCATTCCTCTTGCTTATAACAAGGATATGCAGGAGGATAAGGAACAGGCTTTTGATGCTATTGAGACTGTCCAAAACTGCATTACTCTTTTTGATGGCATGCTTTCTACAATGTCATTTAATAAGGATGTAATGTCTGAAAGTGCTAAAAAGGGATTCACAAACGCCACTGATGCCGCAGATTATCTGGTAAATCATGGCGTGCCATTCAGAGATGCCCATGGCATTATTGGTCAGGTGGTTCTTTATTGTATCGACAAAGGCATTAGTATAGATGATATGACTCTTGATGAATTAAAGGCCATTTCACCTGCCTTTGAAGAGGATATTTTTGATGCAATTTCAATGGAAACATGCGTAAATAAGAGACTTACAGTAGGTGCCCCAGGACATGCTGCAATGGAAAAGGAAATTGCAGAGAGCAAAAAGTTTCTCGAATTGTGGTCTAAATAGTCAAAAACGACTTGCATTTTTTAGTCACTTTGATTATAATGCCATTTAACGACGGACAAATGTCCGCGGCAGAAAAACATTTACTTAAATTATAAAGGAGAAGTTTGAAATGAGTGAGAAATTGAGAGTCGGTATTCTTGGTGGAACTGGTATGGTTGGTCAGAGATTTATTTCTCTACTTGAAAATCATCCTTGGTTTGAGGTGACAACTATCGCAGCCAGCCCACGTTCAGCTGGACAAAGATACGAGGATGCTGTTGGTGGAAGATGGAAGATGGATACTCCTATTCCTGAAGCCGTAAAGAATATCATTGTAAAGAATGTTAATGAGGTTGAGGAAGTAGCAAAGGAAGTTGATTTTGTTTTCTCAGCAGTGGACATGTCAAAGGATGAAATTAAGGCTATTGAAGAAGCTTATGCCAAGACAGAGACTCCAGTTGTTTCAAACAACTCTGCACATAGATGGACACCAGATGTACCAATGGTAGTTCCAGAAATCAACCCTCAGCACATGGAGGTTATTGAGTTCCAGAGAAAGAGACTTGGTACAACAAGAGGATTTGTTGCAGTTAAGCCTAACTGCTCAATTCAATCTTATGCACCAGTTCTTACTGCATGGAAGGAGTTTGAGCCATACGAGGTTGTTGTTACAACATATCAGGCTATCTCAGGTGCTGGAAAGACATTTAAGGATTGGCCAGAGATGGAGGGGAACATTATTCCATTTATCTCAGGTGAGGAAGAGAAGTCAGAGAAGGAGCCACTTAGAATTTGGGGCGAAATTAAGGATGGCGTAATCGTTCCTGCTGATGATGTTAAAATCACTAGCCAGTGTATCCGTGTTCCAGTACTTAATGGACATACAGCAGCTGTATTTGTTAAGTTTAAAAAGAATCCTACAAAGCAGCAGCTTATCGATGCTATTAACAACTTCTCAGGTGTTCCACAGGAGTTAAAGCTTCCTAGCGCTCCAAAGCAGTTTATCCGCTATATGGAAGAGGATAACCGCCCACAGGTATCCTTGGATGTTGATTATGAAAAGGGCATGGGTATTTCAGTTGGACGTATCCGTGAAGATAGCATCTATGATTGGAAGTTCGTAGGTCTTAGCCATAATACTGTTCGTGGCGCTGCTGGTGGTGCAATTTTATGCGCAGAATTATTAAAGGCTCAGGGCTATATCACAGCAAAATAATAATGTGGATTATAAATCCCGCACCTATTAATTTTAGGTGCGGGATTTTTTTTATTAAATTTAAATAAAATACTTTTTTAGTGTAGTCTGCTAAAGTAAAGTATGTTATTATATTATTCGAATTAGTATTATAAGGCATTATAATAGGGAGAATGGATTATGACACACACAAATGAATTGAAGAAATTGGAAGCTTTTTATCAATCATCAAACAATAATTTACTTTTGGTGTACGGTAGAAAGGGCTGTGGCAAAGAGGGGCTTTTAGATGAGTTCACAACCGGTAAATCGTATTTTTATTACAGAAGCCGTCAGTGCTCTGATGCAAAGCAGCTTCATTATATTAACCAGCAGATATCAGAGACCTATGATAAGCATGGTGCTGATGTTAGCTTTGAGGATGCATTCAAAAAGTTTAGGTCAAAGGATGGTTCTAAGCTTGTCGTAATTATTGATGAAGCTCAGTATGCCATTAAAAAGACTAATGATTTATTCGAAAGCTTAATTTCTCTTAAGAATAAAAAGCTCTATCCTGGAAAGGTAATGATTATTTTAGTTAGTTCATCTATTGTATGGGGTAAGAATACAATAAATGAAATTATACCTACTGCAAAAAATGTTATTGATGAGTCAATAAAGCTTGAAAACCATTCATTCTTAGATGTAGTAAGAGCATTTCCTAGCTACAGTGTGGCGCAGTGTGTTAGCACTTATGGAATCATCGGTGGTGTGTCAGAATATTTAGATAGATGGAATGGTAGAAAGTCTATAAAGGCTAATGTGTGTGAAAACATTTTATCCCCTAATGGATATTTATATTCAGCAGCAGAAGGCTATATCTCTTCTGAATTAAGAGAGCTTTCATGCTACGATACAATTTTAGGCTCTATCGCAGCTGGTAACGAAAAGCTTAACGATTTGTTTGAGGATACCGGATATTCCAGAGCAAAGATATCTGTATATATGAAGAATCTTGCTGAGTTTGATGTAATCGATAAGGTTGTATCCTTTGAAACAGGGGGATGGGATAACACTAAAAAGGGTATATATAGAATAGTAGACCCATACATTAATTTCTGGTTTACATTTATTTATCCACATTTATCAGAGCTTGTTTCATATACTCCGGAAAGATTTTATGATACCTTCATTGAGCCAAGGCTTGATAATTATTTACAGAAGTATTTCGTGGATGTTTGTAGCGAATACTTACACCTTCTTAATATGGTAGGACAGCTTCCAATTAAGCTTACAAAGATTGGAACATGGCTTGGAAAAGAAGGAACCATAGATGTTATCGGTCAAAGCAATAACAGAGAAAATGTTGTTGGTATCTGCAACTGGACTGAAAAGTCTATGAGCTATGATTCATACGAGAAGCTTCTTGTGTCTATGAAGCAGGCACGCATTACAGCCAATACAATATTCTTGTTCTCAGCTACAAGATTTGATAGTAAGCTTGTGGAATTATCAAAAGAAAATAAATCTATTGTTCTGGTAGACATGACAGAGTTGTAATTGATATAATTGAATAGTTGATAAAAGCGTAAAGCCTTTGCAATGTTCTGCAAAGGCTTTGAATTTTATTAAATATAAAATTAATTTTTAGGGAGTTTAGTGATTTGGGAAAGAGCTTAATTATCACGGAGAAACCATCTGTTGCAAGAGACTTTGCAAGAGTTCTTAAGGTATCAGGGAATCAAAATGGATTTATCGAGAATAACGAATATGTTATAAGCTGGTGCTACGGCCATTTGGTTCAGATGGTTTACCCTGAGGAATACGATATTAAATACAAAAACTGGAACTTAGAGGATTTACCATTTCTTCCTAAAGAATATAAATATGGTGTAGTAGAATCAGCCAAAGACCAGTACAAGGTAGTAAATGGTTTGCTACACAGAGAAGATATAGATACAGTCTATTGGGCAGGTGACTCCGGAAAAGAAGGTCAGACCATCGAAGAAAACATTCGAAATTATGGCGGTGTTCGTGAAGGCATGACCGAGCTTAGAGTTTGGATTGATTCTCAAACTGATGATGAGATTCTTAGAGGCATTAGAGAAGCTAAGCCTATGAGCGATTACGCAAAGCTTGGCGCATCAGGCATCATGCGTACAATAGAGGATTATAGCTTAGGTATCAATTTTTCCAGAGCATTATCTGTTAAATATGGACGTTTAATTAACGATGCAGCTGCTACAACCAGTTATTCAGCTATAGCAATAGGTCGAGTTATGACTTGTGTACTTGGAATGGTTGTTGAGAGAGAGCGTGAAATCAGAGACTTTAATGAGGACCCTTTCTTTAAGGTATTAGGAAAGTTTTCTGATGTGAGTTTCCCAGCAGAATGGAAGGCTGTTAACGGGTCTAAATATTTTGAATCTCCTTTATTATATGGAGATAAGGGAAATGGCTTTAAAGAAAAGGCTAGTGCAGAAAAGTTAATTGAAGAATTAACAAATAAGAACGCATCAATTTCTGATAAGGATACAGGAATATCTAAGAAAAAAGCTCCATTGCTGTTTAACTTGGCAGAGCTTCAGTCCGAATGTTCAAAGAGATTTAAAATATCTCCTGCACAGACACTTGATATAATCCAAGAATTATATGAAAAGAAATATACAACATATCCTCGTACTGATGCCAGAGTTCTTACAACAGCTGTAGCTAAAGAGATCAACAAGAATCTTAATAAGCTTCAGTCATACGGTCCTACGGCAAAATATGTGCATGATATTCTTGCAGATAGAAAATATATTGGCATAGAAAAGACTAGCTATACAGATGATAGCAAGGTTACAGACCATTATGCCATTATTCCTACTGGTCAATGTAACGGAATTGAGAATCTTTCTGGTCTTAGCCAGAAAGTTTATGATTTAATAGTTCGCAGATTTCTTTCTATTTTCTATCCGCCTGCTGAATATAAAAACGTCAAGATAGAAATTAAGATAGAATCAGAAAGCTTCTTCGCTGGCTCTAAATTATTAGTTAAACCTGGATATTTAGAAATAGCAGGTATGCCTAAGAATAAGAATTCAGACAATAACGATTCTGAAGATGAAGAAAATGAGGAAGATGATTTCTCTAAGGAAAAATTCGTTGAATTTGTTGAAACTTGCAATATAGGCGATGAGATAGCAGTAAATGGCTTCCAGTTAAAGGAAGGAAAAACATCTCCACCTAAGCGATATACATCAGGTTCTTTGATTCTTGCAATGGAAAATGCTGGAAAGCTTATAGAGGACGAAGAGCTTAGAGAACAGATAAAAACAACAGGTATTGGAACCTCAGCTACACGAGGAGAAATCCTTGAAAAGCTTGTTAGAATTGGATATTTAAATCAGAATAACAAAACCCAGGTTATCACTCCTGAAAAGTTAGGAGAAATGATTTATGAGGTTGTACTTCTTACTACACCTAGTCTTCTTAAACCAGAGCAGACAGCCAATTGGGAAAAGGGTCTTGAAGGCATTATAAATGGTTCTGTAGAGTTTACAGACTATCGAAATGAGCTTGAAGACTACATACGTACAGAAACAAAAAATATGATAGAGCAGGATTTGACTCAAACCATAGCTCTAAACATAAATCAGTTTACTGGAAAAGATTCAAAGGGACTTGCAACAAGAAAACCACTTGGAATAAAGTGCCCTAAATGTGGTGGTGAATTAACTACTACATCCTTTGGATACGGCTGCAGTAATTATACAAATGATGAAATTAAATGTAGATTTAGTATTGGAACTATTGCCGGAGTTGACCTGCCAGAAGAGCAGTTTAAAAAGCTTATTTTAGAGGGAAAGACAGATTTAATAGAGGGATTTAAGAGCAAATCTAACAAACCATTTAAATCAGTTCTTAAGCTTGGAAAGAATGAGGATGGGGAATTCAATGTAAGCTTTGATTTTTCAGAAACACCTACTGAATATGTTGAGGATTTAACATGTCCAGTTTGTGGTGGAAGAATAGCAAAAACAGGCTATGGATTCGCCTGTGAACATCGCTTCCAGGAAGAAAATCAATGCTACTTCTCTGTTGGAGAAATTGCAGGAAGAAAGCTTTCAGAGGATGAACTTAGAAAGCTTTTAGCTGACGGCATTACAGATGTTCTTTCAGGATTTAAATCAAAGAACAATCAAAAGTTTAGTGCCAAAATTCAGTTAAAGGAAAATGAGGACGGAAAAAAGGTATTAAGCTTTAACTTCGATGGAATAGAGGCTGAAAAGCTTGAAGGCTGCAAATGTCCAGATTGTGGTGGCGATATCTTAATTCGACCTAGTGGCTTTGGATGTGCTAATTTCAGCTCTAAGGATGAAAACTCTTGCAAATTCTATATTGGAAGAACTATTGCTGGTAAAAATATTTCCGGTGGAGTTGTTACAGAGCTTCTTTTAAAGGGTAAATCAGACACTATCAGAGGCTTCAAAGGAAAGACTGGAAAGAAATTTGACGCCAGACTTGTTCTTAAAAAGAATGAAGAGACAAATAGGACAGAGGTTGTTTTTGATTTTGATGATGTTGAACCAAATTATTTGGCAGATGTTGTCTGTCCAGATTGTGGTAACAGAATTATCAAAACAAATTTCGGCTTTGCCTGCGAAAAGTATTTTGACAAAGAAAATAAATGTAATTTCGTAATCGGAGAGATAGCTTCTAAGAAGCTTTCAGATGCCGATGCAAAAGAATTATTAACTGAAGGAAAAACTAAAACTATCCGTGGCTTCAAAGGAAAGTCAGGTAAGAAATTCGATGCATGTCTTGTTCTTAAGAAGGATGAGGAAACAGGACGAAATGAAATAGCATTTGATTTTGACAATGTAGAAGCCAAAGATATTAAAGATGTTGTATGCCCTCTTTGTGGGGGTAAAATAGTAGTTACTCCATTTGGCTACGGCTGCAGTAACTACAAAAAGGATGATCCGGATAATTCCTGCGGTTTTAACATAGGCCAGATTGCCGGTGTGAAGCTTAAAGAATCACAGGTAAAGGAATTATTAAAAGAAGGTATAACATCTACTATAGCTGGCTTTAAATCAAAAAAGGGTACTAAGTTTGATGCAAAGCTAGCTCTTAATAAGGATGAAACAGGAAAAGTATCTGGTATCAAATTCGTTTTTGAGGATCAGGAAAAAGAGCTTCCTGGTGTGAAATGTCCAAAATGTGGTGAGCCAATTATAAAGAATCATTTTGGCTATCATTGTAAAAATAATGTTAAGGATAATGTAGACAGCTGTAGCTTCTATGTAGGCAAGATTGCAGGCGTTGATATTCCTGAAGACCAGTTCATTAAATTAATTAATGAAAAGAAAACTGATGTTATCACTGGATTTTTGAGTAAAAAAGGTTTATTCTTTGATGCGAGAATAAAGCTTAATGATGAATTCAGAACAGAATTCGAGTTTGAGAATTATAATGGTCAACAATAATATTTTATAGGAGTATAAATATGGAACAGTGTAAAATTAAATCTATGTATAACTTGAATGAGACAATTGCAAAGGATTTATTTGAGGGAAAGGAATATCCTTGGGAGGTTCTTCCAGAGATTTCTGATTTCATTAAGAAGCTTGGTCCTACTCTTGATCCAGAAAAGTATGAAAAGAGAGGCGAGGATATTTGGGTAGCAAAGTCTGCTACAGTTTTTGATTCAGCATATCTTCACGGTCCACTTATCATCGATGAGGATGCAGAGGTTAGACAGTGTGCATTTGTTAGAGGCTCTGCAATTGTTGGTAAGAACTGTGTAGTTGGTAACTCTACTGAGCTTAAAAACGTAGTTCTTTTCAATAATGTTCAGGTTCCACATTACAATTATGTTGGAGATTCTGTTTTAGGCTATAAGTCACATATGGGTGCTGGTTCTATTACATCTAACGTAAAGCAGGATAAGACACTTGTTGTTGTAAAATCTCGTGATGGTGAGAAAATTGAAACAGGATTAAAGAAATTTGGCGCTATGCTTGGCGACAACGTAGAGGTAGGTTGTAACTCAGTACTTAATCCTGGTACTGTAGTTTGTCCTCGTTCAAATGTATATCCTCTTTCTCCAGTTCGTGGAGTAGTAGAGGCTGACAGCATTTTCAAAAGCCAGGATAACATTGTTAAGAAAAATTAATAAATTTAAGATTTTTTAGGACTCATTCTTTATAGGATGAGTCCTTTTTGGTAAAATAAAAAAAGATTATTTTATTAGGGAGGCGAAAATATGGGATTAATACAAGCATTTAAAGGTTCGGTTTCTGGCGAACTTGCAAATCAGTGGAAGGAACTTTTTGTCTCAGATTCCATGTCTGCTGATACTTTAGTTAAAAGAGCAGAACATAAGGTCTCTGGAAGAAGCTCTAACACAAAGGGAGATGCTGATGTAATTACAAAGGGCTCTGCCATAATTGTTAATGAAGGCCAGTGTGCTCTTTTAGTTGATAGTGGAAAGATTATAGATGTGGCAGCTGAAGCTGGCGCTTATGAATGGGAAGAAAACGGCTCAGCATCAATTTTTGCTGGAGATTTCGGAGATATTTTCAAGGAGTTTGGCCGTAGATTTACTTTTGGCGGTGAAAAGCCTGTTCAGCAGAGAGTTTATTTTGTAAACACAAAGGATATTGTTGGACTTAAGTTTGGTACACCTAGCCCAATTCCTTTTAGAATTCTTGATAATAATGTTGGTCTTGATATGGATACAACTCTTAAATGTAACGGAAATTACAGCATGAGAGTTTCTGATCCTACACAGCTATATGTTTCTTTGGCTGGCAACGTTAAAGACGAATATACAATTGAAGATATTCAGGACCAGCTTAGAGCTACATTTATTGCAGCTTTACAGCCAGCTCTTGGAAAGCTTACTAATTTAGGTGTTAGACCTTCTGCAATTCCTAGCTACACTAAGGAAATGTCTGAAGCAATGGGAGAAGAGCTTAATTCAGACTGGACTAATAAGTATGGTCTTGCAATTACATCTGTTCAGATTCTTACAACTGTAATCTCTGATGAAGATGCGGCTACCCTTAAAGAGCTTCAGAAGACTGGTGCATTTAGAAATCAGTCTATGGCAGGTGCAGCATTAATCGGTGCACAGGCAGAGGCTATGAAAAATGCAGCAAGCAATCCTAACGGAGCTATGATGGGCTTTATGGGAATGAATATGGCAATGCAGGCTGGTGGAGCAAACGCTCAGGATTTATTAAATGCTGGAGCAGCTACAACAGGTGCTAATCAGATGGCAGGCGCAGCAAATGGAGGCGCAGCTGCAGGAAATAGATGGTTCTGCCCAAATTGCGGAAATGAAAACTTTGGTAACTTCTGCGTGAACTGTGGAACTAAGAGACCATAACTAGTGAGGTATTAAAATATGGCAACTATGTTTCCATGCCCAAATTGTGGTGGGCAGTTAAGGTTCAATGTTAAAAGTACAAGGCTTATTTGCACATCATGCGGTGAACCTACCAATCCATATACTTACAAACCTACGGATGATATTAATGAGACAGGTGTAAACACTAAGATTTACACCTGTCCTTGTTGTGCTGGCGAAATTCAGCTTATTGATAACGATGGTATGGAGTTTTGTCCATATTGCGGTAATCAGGCTACAATGGAGGAACGCTTTTCTACGGCTGGAGCTCCTAAATACATTATGCCCTTTAATCTGGATAAGGAAGATGCACAAAAGAAATATATAGAAAAAACTGCTAAAATTCATTTTGCTCCAGATGGACTGAAAGATAAGAAGAATGTAGAAAAGCTTGTTGGTTTATATACACCATATTATCTATATGATTATAGTATTTATGACGAGGTAGAATACGCTGGTATTCATCGATATGATTCTGGAAGCTACGAGGTTACTGATTTAGCTAAAATTAAGGTAAAGGTAGACGTGCAGCATTTAAAGGTTCCATTTGATGCTTCAGAAACCTTAGATGATACTATTGCTTCAGAGCTTGAACCATTTCCAATGGGTGATTTAATAGATTTTAATCCGAATTTTTTAGCTGGCTTTTTTGTTGAAAATTCATCTGTCAATCAGGATTTATATTTAGAAGATTCTAGCGATAAAGCCTATGATTATGTTTACAAAAGGGTAGTGGCTAAAGCAGGAGAATATACTCTAAAAGGAGGCCAGGAAACAGACATAAGGCAGCAAATAGACGGAAAGCTTAGCTATAAAGGCTGCGAAGGAGCATATCTACCACTATATTTTATGACAACCAGAACTAATGACAGAGTTTCTTATTCCATAATAAATGGAGCTTCTGGCGAAACATATATTGATATGCCTATTGAAAAGAAAAAGATGTTTAATTGGGCTGTCATTGCATCACTTGTGATTTTTGTGGCAATGCTTATGCTTAGCTTTATATTTAGCTTTAGTTATGATGTTAAGGGATTGTGCGCATTTGCTTGCTTAATATCATCTATAATCGCCTTCGTCGGGGCTAAAATTGCTAATGAAACCTACAGATTTGATAATCATCTGGATGACAAAGGTTATTATGGTACAGCTGAAAATGCTAAAAAGCATGAGATAAAGCCTAAAAAGAAAAAGACATTTAAAACAGAAAATTTGGTTGGAGTACTTATTACAATTGGAATCGCTGTATTAATATTTGCAGTTTTCGATTTTCAGTTTTTATTAATAATTATGTCATTCTTATTTAGGATATTTTCGTTAGTGCTTCCACCTATTATTTATATTGTAAGCGGAGTATTATTAGTGCTTTCCTTCATTAGAATAGGTAATGGAAAAAAGCTTGTAACTTCTTTAGGAGTATTTAGCGCTATAGTTTCATTTGTAATTCATATTATGGACTTGGCAAATGATATTTATTACTACACGGCGCTTATTGTAGTATTTGCAGTTATTCTTATTTCTATAAATGCAATGGTGAATGAGTACAATCGTTTTGCAACTCATCCTTCGCCTCAGTTTGGAAAGAAGGGAGGAAAGTTGGAAAATGCGAAAAATTAGAATTGTGCTTTATGCATTTTTAGCGTGCTTATTAATTAGTACAAAAGCCTATGCTG
>CACYLQ010000041.1 GCA_902775195.1 uncultured Pseudobutyrivibrio sp. | reverse complement strand
ATGTCTTTTTCATCCCCAGTACTCCGCCAGCATATAATGCACCAACATAAATAATTGTATCGTATAAATTGACGTCTGCCACTTCCTCATATGATTTCAGCTCAAATCCAAGACGATTTGATAATTCTTCAGCATATCGCTTTGCTGTACCATATTGAGAACCATAAATTACTATATTCATATTATCTACTCCCCGAGAAATTTGAATTTGTTAATCTTATTACCTTCAATTATACAGAATCCACATCAAACAAGGAATACACAATTCAAAAGTGATATTTTTCCACTCCCGAGCAGTGCTGGATTCACTTTTCGCTCTAGCACTGCCTACTTCTCTTCTCCCAAGCAGTACTAACTTCATTTTTCTTTCTAGCACTGCCTGACACCACAAAACACTTTACAAAAAATTCTCTTTACTAAAACTAGTTTTGTTAAAATATGTTTTATTAAAAATATTTTTAGCATAGTATCCATAGATGTCAAATACTTCGTTTCTAAACTCAGGATTCATTTACCAGCTTCCCTGTCATATGCTCTGGTACAAGTTCCAGGCACTGAACATTGCGGAATGAATTCTTAATCTCTTTCTCCAGATATGCTTGATCATCAGTGAATTTCTTTGTAAGCTCCGAACATATCTTAAGTGCTGTTTCTTCATCTTCCACAAGGTGGATTCTGCCAACACCTCAATCCTTTGCTAAAATCTTAAGTCCTGCAATTCCTATCACAATCAGAATAACACATATCACCTGAGAAACAGACAACTTTTCATGGAAAAGAAAAACTCCAAGCAGTGTCGTCCCAAGGATTCCCATTCCTGTCCACATGGCATAGGCAGTGCCTAATGGCAGCTGTCTTAGAGCGATAGCTAAAAACACTGCACTTGCTATATAACCTACCCCTGCAATAATAGATGGAATCAGTACCGTAAATCCGTTAGACATTTTCATAGCCACAGCCCAGGTGATTTCCAACGCTCCGGCAATCAATAGATAAATCCATTTCATATAAAAACCTCCAATTATTAAAATACGCCATTCCTCCACCTGCTAAGACCTAACGGTGAAGGAATGACGTGAATCCCACTACTCGGTAGCAATGGGCGTCTGTTTTGTTTAATTGATGCGATGATAACATATAGATGTAAGACTTGTCCAGCCATTACTATGCTGCAAAGCACCACCTCTAACTTTATTATAAACTTCATTTACAGCTTCTACATAGCAAATAAATGATGGATGATCATTATCATATAGCCTCCTAAGATACATATTTTTCTTATCCAAATATGCATCCCTAATCTCAAGCCAATAATCCGGCTTTAGATATGCCTCTTTCTCTCGAAGATCATGAGAATTAGGAACCTGATTCCAATACCACTGATCCGTATTTACGAATCCAGTTTTATGATGGATTAATCGATGAAGCCCGTATCCATCCTTTTTTACAATACAAACATCAATAGAAAATGGTGTTTTGTTTCCCTTCTTATACACCATCTGTTTTGTAGTTAATGCAGATGTTGAATCGTCACAATCAGCCCAACCGTTACGATTAAGGACTGCATTATATGCCTCCCTTACGTCTTCCTTCAGGTCGGATGCCCTTGTGTAATCGTCTGCATTCAGAATTAAAAGATTAAAATCGAAATCAATAGGCTCGTTGGCATTCTGCGTCATCATATTACGCTTTTTGCTGCCTACAACATTCATCCTTGCTTCAATTTCATAATTCTTCAGTTCCTGAACAAGTTGATTTACAATGTCCGCACAATCATGATAGGCACGAGCAAGGAAATCTTTGTCTTCTACCCAATGGTACATAGTATACTCCTTTCGCTTCCCGACCCGTCCATTTAGTATCATCACTAAATCATTACATACTACCACGTTGATAAAAATAATCAAGTGTCAATATTATTACTGGCTAAGATGCCTCCACCTATATCCAGTCCGGTCGTATTGTTGCAAGTTCATTGCTACCAGTAACAACAATATTGCCTGCACAAGCTGGACAACCTGCACCTTTATTCCTAGGATTAATAACTGCTTCCCACTTATATCCACACTTAGAACAAATCCAATAAGCTTTCAACTCACTTCCAAATTAGTAAACCCACTAATTCTGTAGTCTTGAACATAAGTCATTTTCAAAAGCAAAAACATCTTGTAGTGCATTATCCATTGAAGCAAATATAGCAGCTTCATTCAAATCATCAGGAATTGTAATCTTGCTTGTCTTAAAAGCCTTCCACCATATCCACTCTTTTTTTGCTTGATGCATAGGTGTAAATTCGTTTATGCGATTACATATTGTCCGCTGCTCTTCTGATAAATTTTTTGAATTTAAGCTTAACTGGATAGTAACATCACTTCCAGAACGATTTACTATTTCATAAAAATAATGATTAGGAGTTGTCCAGTCACTAAGCTTCCCAGGTGTATCTGGCAAAATATTAGACATTGTATCCGTTTTAAATCTAGTACATGTTCTATTACTATTTTGTGGACAATCTATAACATCATTTCTATTTGCCATCCAAACTCTTAAAATTGAAGCAATTTTTTCAAGCCTAGCAACTTCTTCTGCACTTCTTTCTCCAGTAGATTCAACTGAAAATTCTTCAGCTAAATATGGAGTAAATACTTCTCTAAATTTATTACTCCATTCCCCAAGAAAACTTGTCATCCTATCCCAAGATTCTTTATTAGCTATACTAACATCATTTAAATGAACTGAAACCCATGAAGTCTTATAACCATCAGCTCTATCCCATGATAATTTCCTACCAAGCTTATTTTCAATTTCATCACGGTGATTATATACAATATCAAAAGCTTTTTTATTATCAGCCGTATTATTTTTACCAAAGAATAAATCTACACGAGCTTTATCATAATTTGCTGCACATACAACGGAAAATCCACCTATTCCTATTGAACAAGCTATACTATTATTTTTTGATGGACTATTATATACAAAAGCTTTATTTTGATTAGACTCTCTTATCGTTGGTAATGCATAACTCCAAAATTCAATCCTCAATTCATATCTCTTTTGTTTACCAAAGTTTGCACCTTTATTTAAAATTGTCTCCACAGGAAGTTTCTCTGCATCCCATATTTTTCGAATATCTGCTTCTAATTCCGCTGTCCTAGCATAGATTTTAAGCTCGTTCCAATCAGAATTATTATCAATAACCTTCCTTGTAAGCCTTATATCTGCAAGATCCTTAATACCTTTACGTCCATTCTTGCCATTAATCTTGTCTGTAAAGTTTCCATTACTAATAGAAGTATTTAACTTTGAATTTAGAAGAGTCATGTTACCGATTTCATAAATAGCATGGCTTCTTACACGTTCCATCTCATCAGCATCTTCTACTTCGTTTTCATCCGTATCGTAAACCGGAACATCATACCAGTTCTGAGCCCATTTCTGTGGCATAATATGCTCAAGAGTGTACTCATACTTGAGTATCTTAATATCAACATTAAGCAGATTTCTCTGATATAACTCTACCCAGAACAAAAGCAATGTTGGCAATTTGTTGGTGGTCATACGACGCAATCCATTTACAAAGTTTCCTTCGGAAATGTACTGACAACTTTCCAATACATCTTGTGGTGTTTTTTTCTCATCTACTAACTGTAAACATTCATTGTTATAGTTCTTGGTACTACCTTTGCAGATAGCATTTAAAACAATATATTTTTCTAAAACAAAGAAGCGACTTCTAATATCATCTTCTTCAATGCTTCCGTTTTTAAGATAATATAACTGCTGTAATAAATAAGGATGAAATGTAGATACCTCTAGCACATTGGAGATATTAAAAATGCGACCTACATAATCGTCATATGTTAGTAAGCTATCTTCATTAGAGAAGTATTCTCTGAACACATCCGCGTAATCATGCAATTCTTTCAAAAAAGCCTCTACCGAAGATATATCCATCTTAGATATCTTTTTTCTGTATTCCTGAGGTAAATCAGCCATATTGTTTTCTGCCGGATTAAAGAATCCCTGCACAACGGCAAACGCATGAAGAAAAGTCTCAATATTGCTTCGCTTCATACGACCATATTGGCGTTGTGTTTCCCAATACTCATTAGTTGATTCATCAGAGACAAATGCATCCACCCAGGTCTCTTCATATTCGGAAACAGCTCTTTCGTCCACTGCAGTAGGATCTTCTGCCCTTAATAACTCGACATATCTCTGATACAAAAGGTTCTTTATGGTATCAGCACTTGAGAGTCTTACGCCAGCCGAATTAACAGTATCAAATATCGCCTGTTCATTATCATTTACGTCAAGATCAATATTTACCAAGAACTTAATCTTATCAACAGTAAGAAGCTCCCATAAATAATCAATTGTTTCTTGGCTTACATCTTCAAGTTCATCTCTAAAATAAGCATATGCCTTAATAATTGAGTTCGTGGCATCCTCATCATCAAGATCGGTATATTTTTCCCATCTATCATCAGTATCAAGCTCACCATTAATAACGCTTTCAAATGCCTTTTTATCTAAATGAGAATGATTAATTTTGACATGAAGTTTTTTCTTTATACCACCTTCCGGCACAAACAAAATACTTTCCATCTGAACCTGACATGTCTTAACATCGGATTCATCATAATTGTAGCTTGCAGCATTCTTTACAATATGATCATAGCAAGCTCTAAGCAGAATGCTTAATGTGGTCAATCTTTGCTGTCCATCAATAACAGAAAATCTTGCCACACTTCCTGCAGCTGCTAATTCATTCTTTAATATAATTGAACCTAAAAAATGGTTCTGATTCTTGCTTGTAAGATTATTAAAAAGCTCGCTCCAGTTCTCCTCATTCCAAACATAAGCTCTCTGGAAAAAAGGAATATCATAATAACTTGGTGTTGCTAAAAAATAAAAAGATTTATCTTCCGCCCTCATTAAAAATACACTCCTTAATACTGTTATATAGATAATTATAAATGATACTATTTAAATGTACAGATTACATTTATGTAGTATCATTTACAGACTACGCCCTTAATAAATCTAAATTATCATAGAATTTCAATATTTACAGAAAAGCATTTCAGAGGCTTTCTTAATCCTTAGTATTCCATGCAACATCCTCTGTTTTAAATTTATATGCTAAATTATTTTCTGGGACCTTTAACAGCCCCTTTCTCAGAATTCTTCGTTTTTTTTCATTAAACATTACATAATTCATAACACCTGTAATGGAGCTAGAAAACAAAAACCCATCAAACCCAAGATATTTAATATATTCTGCTACGTACTGTAGTGGCAAGTAGTCTAATTGATTATCTATAGTAATCATTCTTCCAAATTCTTTATTCATTATTTCAAAAAAGTATCTTGAATCCTTATCCGCACCTGACTTGCCATACATAAAATCATATTTATAGGGCACAAAAGAAAAGACATTGCCTAAGTCAAGTTCCAATTCCGCAACGGAAACATCATGGACCTCCTCATCAGCTGATACTTTTATTACTTCACGAATAGCAGTTGAAATATCGTAAGCAGCATATAAATATGATATACCAAGTGGGTTACATCTACCCAAACCAGGTTTTCCTGGAGGTGCCTCCAATAATTCCTTGTCATCGGAATCCACATAATTACCATTTCTTACTCGGTACGCCTTGCCTTTGTATTCTGATGTAAACGTTTTAATTGCATTTGGTGCAAAAATATTTGTTAAAAGGTCCTCAAATGATTTACTAAAGAAAAATCTATTTTTGTATTTTATTTCCATCCGAAAATCATTCCATATTTGTTCAATTTGCTCTTCTGACATATTCATTTCGGTCTCCTACCATAATTTCATTAGAATAATTACAAATATTACGTTTATATTATCGTAATTACGATATCTTCTAAAAAAGTGATATAAATGCGTAAATGATGCTATTTCAATACACATCTTGACATTTAGATGTAAAAATTTACGTACTATTCCCTAATACGTTTTAAAGACCAGTTAACTGCATCAATAATCGCTAACTAATCTGTTGCTTCACCACTAAAAAAACCGTCCTACTTTATGCTTACTCTCAGTTTTTTCAGATACACTTTGGATTAATCATTTATCACCAATATAATTTGGTATTAAATAATCCTGATCCTATTTTTCTGCCATTGCATTATATGCACTAATAAACTTTTCTGTAAAGTCGACGGCTTCTTCCTGATATATTGAATACCAGACATCATAAAGGAGGGGTATATCTTTCAATGTATCTTCAATAAATTTAAACCATTGCTTATATTCAATAGCACTTGAATTTAGGGTATACAAGAACCTGCCATACTCCAGTAATCGATTTGCTTTCTCGTTTCGAGCATCATTACTCAAGATGGCATCACCTATTTGGTAATCAATATTCTGTTGTCTATTTCCAAATAGTTTGTCAAATAGGCCCATATTATCCCCCGCAATTGATCAATTTCTTATATTCTAACATAAGCACCTAGAAGTTTGTTTAAATAAAAGAAAGAAGGCATTTTAAGCCTTCTTATCAAATATAATTCTATTATATAGTATATCAGATTATTAACCATCTTATATTAAGAAAGCCAGCATACTTGCTGGCTTTCTTCGTTTTCTATTTCATTGTTGCATATACAAATCTTTCTTTCGGTGATAAAACACTATTATTCAATTCCTTAACGCGACCTTTGTAATACTGATTAAGTGCCTTTAATTCATCACCTGAAACATCTGTCAAGCTAATCTCACTTACTTTTATATCACTGCCATCATAACAAAACTCAGCGAATCTATTGAAATTATCACCATTAGAGAGTAACAAATCTAGTAATACACAATCTCCATTTTTAAGCTTCTTTTTTAAATCTTTTGATATCTGGCTAATCTCTTCAAGTGGACTAAGATAAGAAACCGAATAGATGATAGCAGAGTATTTCCCGTATTTTTTATATACGATATTATAGCTACGCATCCAAACACCTCCTGTATCTCACTACAAATTAAACTTAGCATAATGTGTTTTTAAAGCATTAATTATGCTATCTAATAAATTCGTAGCAACATCAAAACTTCCTACAACTATAGTAGTTACATCTGAATCGGTACAATGCATATATGGATGTCTGCTTCTACTATAATAGTTATACATTTCCTCAAAGATGTCAACTTTTTTTTGTTCAAGATTGTTATTATATTCTGATTTTAATGTAAAGTCAACCGTTTTATCGGGACGAGTAAAGAATTCACCAACATTTTTCTTATTAGCTGGTAATATTATTTTTTCGGAAGCCATCAATTTAAGCAAAAATCCCTCATACGCTTTGAAGGCTGGGCTAATCATATATGAATAATCCTCTAGGCTTTCTACGCGAACCTTGCTCAATACAATAGATGAGTTTAAAAAAGCTCGCTGCGTTCTTGTTAAAAACGAATATAACTCTGCCCCTAAAATTGAAGATAACTCATCGGATATTTCTTCTTCTGAAATGTTAAGATTACACATCTCAATATGCGCATTTACTAAAGCATCCGCTTTATCTTCTTGTTGCCCGATAAGCGATACAATCTCATTAAACAGATATAATGGTTTTCCTTGTATCTGTAATCTAGAAGTGTTGCTGTAATATTTTAAAACAACAGTATCTCCTAATGAAGATTTATACTTATACAATTCATATTTTGCCTGCCCAGGCGTATCCTGTTTGGAATAGTTTGTACACTCTATATCGTCATATTCATTAATAAAATCAAGTAGTGTTTTCAAATCCTCTTCAGGCATCTTGATACTAAAGCCATTTGCAAACGGAGACTTCGTTATTTCTGGTGCAATATTCTCATATATATACTCTGCAATCATTGTGGATTTATCCTGATTATTTCCTACTCCTGGATAAATAGTTATTGCTCCTCCAGCAGCATTTATAAATGCTATTTTTATTTCCTCGCCATTAGTGGTAATCGAATATAAATCTTGCTGCTTATTATTATTCTGAGAAATACTATATTCACCATCAAGATTTAGCTCGCACCAATTATTAATCATACTTGGAATTTTTGTTTTATCGAACGATAATTTAGAAAATTTACTTTTTGCCATGTTTCCCTCCCTACATACTATATTAGTATACATTTTAGACATAATCCGGTCAATTAATAATCTCATTTATACAAACCCAAAACAGGATTATCCCCATCACAGTGAGACCAACCTCAACATTACCTCATAAATACTTCTCTACTCTGTTTCATTGTCTTTTTCATAATACATTTCCCTGATTTCTTTAGGAAAGTAATCTGCTGCTTCTATATACCATCATTCTTTTAGTTTTTTACAGATGTAAACACTAATTGAATAAAAAAGGTCAGTCTCCCCAGAGGTACTAGTCTATGTAAAATATATTATTTATTTAATAAAACTAACAAATTTAGCAGATAATTTTTATTAACAGATGTAGAAAATTCATATTCATCATAGTTAGAGATAATTCCACCATCAGCAAGATTCTTCACATCATAATTCTCATCAACAAATGATTGAAAATTATACTCATCAATAAATCGTTCAAAAGAGTCTAAACTATCCAAGTATTTGACTGTATCACTATCTTTTTTCACCAGTCTAGATTCCCCATTTTGATAATATTGCTTAATATCGAATATCGTAAAATCTATCCTATCTCTAAAACACTGATAACGCCTTACATTAATACTTTGTCGATGTCTAGGCCACATTATGAGCTTACTTCTAATAAGCTTATATGCTTCTGCTATTTTCTCCGGTGTCCCATCTAAATACGATTCTATATACTTTATTCCACATATCCCATCTGGTCCAAGTCTTATGTGTTCATCATCAATTGTTATTTCCTTTTCAATCTTAATATCTGGATCAACATAAGAAGATAAATTCTCATCTTTTATCAGGCTATAGTTCTTTTCGACTATAGAATCATATTTTGTTTGTCTATCATAATTTAATTTATTATAATAAGTCACCCACAAAACTACTGCATTCTTTATGCAGACATTTTTGACAAGCTGCTCAGAATAATAATGTTGTCGATCACTAGCTACATAAAAAGTCCATTGAGCTTTGGGATATCTCTTATTAATAAACTCAAAGTAATCAAAATCTATCTCGCAAGAATGACCATATACAATAATTTCCTCAATCTGGCTTTTTGCTTTATCTAAAAAACTGTTTACCAAATCAACCTTTATATCTTTATTAAAAGATTTACACTTATCTAGCAATTCATCATAGGCAGTTCTAATATAATAATCATCTATTTCATCTATATAATCCTGTATTTCTAATTCTGCGTATGGACCTCTGCCTTTTTGTCTAACATCATAAGAGTACTTCTCCGGAGTGAATTTTCCTTTAGGGTATCCCATTAACAGATTATCTTTGCCCACTTCCCCATGAACATGCAAAACATGTTCACATGAAATATCATAGATTTCTTCTAAAGTGTGTGTGTAATTAAAAGTAATATAAAAAGCTTCATTATCAAGAATTTTTTCTATAGACCTTTCTCTATTAGTATTCTCTAATGCACTTTCAGCCTGCTCCGCAAATTTATATAATGCTGGCATTAGATATGCATTCACATTAACCTGAAGAATAATACCATCACGCTCACTTTCACTGTCAGATAGATAATCAGGAGCGTAGCCATCAAATATTTTTTCGAGAGAATTGAAATCGGGACATCCTAAAAGGTTTTCAAAATCTGCCCAAATATCAGGTTCCCTGGACTGATATATCTCCCAGAAATTTTCATTTTCATATTTCTCTGCGATTCTCTTAAAATCTGGATCATAGCTTGTTGGAAGATTATGCGCTCTGTCAAAGCCATTGCCAATAATATAAAGTCGTTTGCTCATAATAATCCCTCCTATCACTCTTCATTATACCTGAACATCAATAAGAAGAGGGATACTTTTCAAATCCTCACCACATCAAACATTTCTCCACTTTTTACCTTAATCCCCTGATGCAAAAACCGTTGTATATCCAACTTATTCCTCTCATCATATTCCCCAGTCTCCTTATAAAGAGGATGCTGGGTGACATAATATTTGCCCGGCAAAAATGGACGTACACCTTGAAGCTACAATATGCACTTGTCACCATCCATGACTGCAATTTCATCCACGGTCATGGAATCCTTTCCACTCTTCTGATAGTTCATGGAGTAGGATGGATTGCTTACCCTGGATATGTTCATCAATGGCTGCCAGCTGCTTTTTCTGCCGATGTCTCAAGTAAGCTTTCACGCCAGCAATGATTGTTCTAACAGAAAGCTTTGTGGTAGTATTCGCAAACCGGACTGTTTTCTCTTCAATCTCTTCCTGCATATATGCCTCCTTTCCTAATAAAAAACGCCTAACCATAATGATTAGACGCTTTCTACACAATTATTTAGTTCATCTTTTTCCAGCAATTCTCTTTTAGAAAAGCACTGATGTCACTTATGTCGTTACTCTCATAAAAAGCTACAAGTTTCTTTTTAAACTCTGGAACATGGTTTTCCGGAATTACAATTAATCCTAATCCATGGCTTATCATATAATGATTTGCAAATATTACAGAAGCTCGTTTGTTGCCATCAACAAATATCTGAGTTCGCATACAATACATACACAGCTCAATAGCGATATCCAAATGGTTTTTTTCACTTTTTAGAATCTCATTTATGCTTTCAATTACCTGCGATTCGATTGGAAGTGGAGGAACATATTTCGTTCCACCAATTGAGACCGGAACACCTCGTATTCTTCCACCATCATGAAAAAATCCTTCATTTACTAGCTTTGCTATATGGCACAGCAAATAGTAATTACTGTCAGCCTGGATCACATCATTATCAAGTACAAATTCCCACGCATGCTTTAAATTAAGAATTTTTTGCACATCGTCAGCTGTCATACCATTGACGGTACCATTTTCAATGATTTCCTCTGTTTGTGGAAATGTTGTTGCAACACCTTCCAATACTGCCTGATCATAAATATTAGACTTCATATTAGCTCTAGCAAAGTCCAAATTAGAAATCACTTCAGGCGAAAGCGCATTTTGAATATAACCATTCGCAGCAAGTTCTTTATCAACTCTTCGAATTTGTTTTTTTAGTTCTCTAGCCTCTTTTGTATTGCGAAGCAATAACTGATACAAATCATCCGAATAAACATCAACATATGTAGAGGTTAATCTGCCATTCACTCTTTTACGAATATACAAGTATTTACCACTACTATTTTCTTTTACTTCCGGTGAGCCATCGTATGGAAGTAAATTCAAGCGAGCCTGATAATCTGCTCGTTCCTGTAACAATTGCTGGATTACATTAAAATTACTATCCATCAAAAAATCTCCTTTAGGGAACTTTTATATAAGAATATTAGCAGAAAGTTCCCTAAAACTCAATACATTTTAGGGAACTTTTCCATCCCCATAGTTTGCAAAAGTTCCCTAAAACTATTGGCTCATATCACACTCTCTTTTGATTGTCAGTGTAAAAGTACTTCTTTAACCTATCATTTAAAGTGTATACTGCATAAAATTCCCATTATGCTTAAACCCATAAGCAGTGTACAATTTCACCCCCATATCCGAAGCTGTAATATGTACAGCTCCACAGCCATAAGCTCTCGATTCTTCTATCACTTTATTAAGCAATTCCTTTGCTATGCCCATCCTACGATAATTAGTATTAGTGTACATACTGGAAAGCAGCCCCAGTCTTCCGGTCGGACATCCAAAATATGGCGGCTTCTCCACAAAAGACATGCCACTAGTTCCAATTATTTTGTCGCCATCCATGGCTAGCCAGGAAACAAATGTGCCATCCGCTAAATGTCTATTATAATAATCTTTCAATGCAGATTGCAGGTCAACATCTGTAGGAACAGTTCGCCCTGATGAAACATATTCCTCGGTAAGTTGAGTAATTCTCATATCAATAAATACATCTAATTCTGAAGTTGTCAACTTCTTATAAGAAATATTCATTTGTCCCCCTTTAAAAACTTAACATTAACTTTTTCTTCAATATATTATAGCTAATCTACTTTCTCCATAAAAGACCGCAGCTCTGTAGATATAACTGGCACGCCTTATTTTCAGTATCTAAAAAACGCCTAATCGTAATGATTAGACTTTACTAAATAATTCTAGGGCAAAAACATTAGAATCACTGCTTTTTATCGGTTTAAAAAATTGCACAAAAAAAGCAGCAGACATATGAATCCACTGCTTTCGATATGCTTTGTAGCTATAATTAAGTTTTACTTTTGGAGCTGCTTTGCTATGATTGCACGTTCTTTGCCCTTAATTTCAAGAACATTAAGAGCATCCTCTAAAGAACACTTCATGTTCTTCATCATTAGTTTGATATTATTTATTGTTGTCTGTTCAGCTCGTTCATCTGCAACTTTATCAGCTAACTTTGTAAATGATTCACACATAGCATCACGTCCTTTCTCTGTTTCTTTAAAATGTCTGACTCCATCTGCAAGCGGTTTAAAATAAATGTTATCAGCCTTCTTGCAATTAAAGTCATGTGCTAACTTACCGAAATCATCTTCACCCCTATACTTACCGTTAACGTAAATAATATGGGCACCATCATCAAAAGCTTTTCCTGTTTCTCTGATAATCTTATCTACATGATATATCGGCTTGTTTTCCTTGAATTTGTCATGTTGACAAATGAAAATAACATAAGTGTCTTTCAGTTCCTTAAAATCTTGATTCTTCTTTAAAAGCCTTGAATCCATCATGCTTTGATGAAATCTTGGTCGTCTAATATGGGAGCCCTTAGTATTACGCTGAACCTCTACATCAAACTCTACACCTTTTTCATCTACAGCATCAATATCAAGCTTGATATTTCTTCCACCCGGATATGGGCTCTTAAGTTCAATCTGACCTTTAACTCTGACAACCTTGACATCCTTACGTTCAAGAATAATCTGTAATAAAAGTTCTGTGGCTTCAATATTTCCATCAAAAACCTTGCTCATAAGTTCATCATCGTACCTTCATTCGGAAGTAGCTTCTCTCGAATGGGCTTTGTGGCTTTGGGATTTGTGATGCTACGGCAATATGCTATGAATAGTTACTTCTTACCGTAATATTTCGCTGAGATTGGACT
>CACYLQ010000040.1 GCA_902775195.1 uncultured Pseudobutyrivibrio sp. | reverse complement strand
CTATACAAGGAACGTAAAATCACTTTAGAAGGTGGTAAAATACGTAAAGCAGACAATTAAATTTGGCTTAAAGCAGGAGGAAAATGTAATGAAAAATGTGATTTCTACAACATCAGCACCAGCAGCAATTGGCCCATACTCACAGGCTATCGAGGTAAACAAAATGGTTTACACATCAGGAATTATTCCAGTTGATCCAGCCACAGGAGAAATCCCAGAGGGTGCAGCAGCACAGGCAGATAGAGTTTTCAAGAGCATGAGCGCACTTCTTGAGGCAGCTGGCACATCTATGTCGAACGTAGTTAAAACTACAGTTTTCATCAAGAATATGAACGATTTTGCAGCTATTAATGAAGTATATGCAAAATATTTTCCAGAACCATTTCCTGCACGTTCTTGCATCGAGGTTGCTCGTATCCCAAAGGACGTTTTGCTAGAGGCAGAAGCTATAGCAATTAAGTAATATAATCGGAGAAGAATAATGATTTATGATGTAATAGTTTTAGGGGCAGGCCCAGCTGGGCTTGCCGCTGGTATCTATGGGAAAAGAGCGGGGTTTAACATATTAGTACTTGATACCAGCTCACTCAGCGGAGGACAGATACTTAACACCTACGAAATCGACAATTACCCAGGCTTCCCAGGAGTGTCAGGCACACAGCTTGCTGATGCCATGAAAACTCACTGCGAAAAGCTTGGGGTAGAGTTCGCTAGAGGAAAGGTTTCTTCTATTATAGATAAGGGAGAAACAAAAGAGCTTATCACAAAGAAGCAAAACTTCGAAGCTAAAACAGTAATCATTGCAACAGGTGCTTCTAATAGAAAGCTTGGTTGCCCTGGTGAAGAAGATCTTTCAGGCTTGGGTGTGTCTTATTGCGCTACTTGTGACGGCGCCTTCTTCAAGGACAAAACAGTAGCTGTTGTAGGCGGCGGTGATGTTGCTTTAGAGGATGCTATTTACCTATCAAGATTCTGTACCAAGGTTTACCTTATTCACAGAAGAGATGAATTCAGAGGAGCCAAGGTACTTCAGGACAAGGTTAATTCTATAGATAATATAGAAATAATATATGACACTGTAGTTAATTCTATAGAAGGAACTGCTTCGGTTGAATCAATAAACATTCACAATAATAAGACTGAAGAAAGCAGAGATCTTAAAGTAGATGGAATCTTCATAGCAGTAGGAACTGTTCCTAACACAGGCTTCCTTTCTGATTTAGTAGCAGTTGATTCTAAGGGCTATATAGTTGCTGACGAAACCTGTAAAACTTCCAGGGAAGGCATTTATGCAGCAGGTGATGTAAGAACAAAGCAGCTCAGACAGGTGATTACAGCTACCGCAGATGGAGCTAATGCCATTACTTCTATTCAATACTATTTTCAAAAATAATTACTTTACCAAAATATTACAAGCTTAAAGCCTTACACCTCCCGCGAAAAGGCTTAGTAAACTAAGACTTGACATATATAGAGTTAAACTATATAATTTAAAACAGTTGTAATAAGTTTGTAACAAATTCGGAGGTTTTTTACAAAATGAATTCTAAGATAACTAAGACTGTTAGCTATGCACTTGCTGCTTGCGTTGTTGCGTCAAGCATTTCACTTTGCTCTGATGCCGCTAGTGCAACATCAGGTGTCAGCGCACTTTCAAGTGCTACTGGTGTCCTTGAGACTACCAACTTCACAGCATTTGCCGGTGCACAGCTTTCAGTTAATGATATGCTTGCTAATGCAACTACCACTTCTACAGAGACTCAGCTTGCTGAGAACGAATCAGAATGGGTTGCAACAGCAGAAAATCCATACGCTAATATAGCAATAGCTCAGGTTGATAATTACGTATACATTCGTGAAAGCGCATCAGCTGATAGCGAATACGTTGGAAAGCTTTATAACAAATCTGCAGGTACAGTTTCAGAAACAGTTGAAGCTGAAGATGGTACTTGGGTATGCATTACATCTGGTGATGTTACAGGATATGTTAAGAGTGAATTCGTAGTACAGGGTAACGAAGAGCTTGCTAAGGAAATGTCACGAAGAGTTGCTACAGTTAATACTCAGACATTATACGTTAGAGAGCAGGCTAGCACAGATTCATCTGTTATAGATTTACTTCCACTTGGTGATGACCTTACAATCATTGACGAATCAATGGAAGACACAGGTTGGGTTAAGGTTTCCTGTGATGCGGGTGATGGATACATCAGCACAGATTATGTTAATATATCAACAGAGTTTACAGTAGCAGAATCTAAGGCACACGAGGAAGCTCGTCTTGCTAAGGAAGAGGCTGATAAGAAGGCAGCTAAGGAAGCAGCTGAAAAGGCTACAGCATCTGCAGCAAAGTCTTCTAAGTCTTCATCATCAGAAGGAAAGCATTATTCAGCTCCATCTGGTTCAAACGGAAGCTCAGTTGTTAACTATGGTTCACAGTTCGTTGGTAACCCATATGTTTACGGTGGCTCTTCACTTACAGGTGGTACAGATTGTTCTGGTTTCGTAATGAGCGTTTACTCAGCATTCGGTGTTGGTCTTCCTCATTCATCAAGCGCAATGCGTAGCGTTGGTTATGGTGTTTCTTATGATGAAATGCAGCCAGGTGATATCGTATGTTACTCAGGTCACGTTGGTATCTATGCTGGTAATGGAACATTACTTCATGCTTCAAATGCAAGAACTGGTATCACATATTCAAATGTTAACTACAAGCAGATTCTTGCAATCAGAAGAATCTTCTAATAAATGAATTATTAGGCGTCGCAACAGCGGCGCCTTTTTTAAACTAGACAATGTTATACAAATGTTACTAAAACCTTTAAGTTGAGAGTAGTAGCGTTTTTGGTAATATCTTATATAAAGTATGAACAATTGTCAGAAAATAATATAAAATAGTTTTAGTACAATTCTTGAAAAAGTGCACAAAAAAGTGACAAGTTAAAAACTGATATAATTTATAAAAGTGTGGAAATGTAATTATTTTTCAACAAATGTTTATAAAATTAGTGCATAAAAACGGACTTGTAAACCTTTTATCCACTTTATCCACATAAAATGTGAACGTTTGTGAAAAGTTATCCACAATTTACAGAAACATATGTTTTGTCCTAAATCGACAAAACTGAGCAAATTGCTAAAAAAACTTGACTTTGAAAGTGCGATACACCTATCAGAAAATAACATCAATTATCAGACAATAATTTAATTTTATTTGCTTTTCACAAAAGCTTCACGAATATGTAAATATATTGAGACTTGTGAATTTGCATAAATAAATCTCAGTTTGCTATTTCCTTTTTTGGCTATTTATATTAAAATGGGCATAGGTTATGTGAATTTGTATGCAAAAATCAGTTTTGTCATTGTTAATATTGCATATATAATCGGGAGGTAATCCATATGATTTCTAATCAAATCATGCAAAATACAATCGAAGGCTTACATCAGCTTACAAAAATAGATTTGGCAGTTACTGATGCGGATGGAGTTGTATGTGCATCTACTTTTAATGACACAGTCCAGTTGTCAGATGCAGTTGCTGTATTTGCAGCATCTGAGGCAGACAGCCAGGTTGCGTTGGGATATCATTTCTTTAAGGTCTTCGATGATACTCAGCTCGAATTTGTCATTCTGGCACACG
Source organism: uncultured Pseudobutyrivibrio sp. (assembly GCA_902775195.1). Taxonomy (GTDB): domain Bacteria; phylum Bacillota; class Clostridia; order Lachnospirales; family Lachnospiraceae; genus Pseudobutyrivibrio. Next base: position 9,609 of record CACYLQ010000040.1, on the reverse strand, counting down.
GGGATAGCGAGGAGGCATCTACTGTTGGTAAGATTGCCGCATTCCATGTCCAGGAATTAATGATTGCTTATAAGGAAAGATTCGATAAGGATAACTTCATTAAGAATCTTCTTTTAGACAATCTTCTTCTTGTTGATATTTACAATCGTTCTAAGAAGCTTCATGTGGACATCAACGCAAGAAGAGTTGTTATGATCGTAGAAGTAGGTCCAGAAAAGGATGGGGATGAACTGGACAGAGTACGCTCAGTCTTTGGCGGTAAAACAAAGGATTTTGTTACTGCAGTTGATGAACATAATATCATCGTTGTAAAGGAGCTTGGGGAAAACGATACATACGAAGATATTGAAAAGATAGCAGCAGTTATTATTGATGCATTCCACGATAATGATTCTAAGAATATTCGTGTATCATATGGAACAGTTGTTGGGGAAATAAAAGAGGTATCACGTTCGTACAAGGAAGCGAATATGGCAATGGATGTTGGTAAGATATTCTTTAGCGATAAACGTATCATTGCGTATTCAGCACTTGGAATTGGTCGACTTATTTATCAGCTTCCTATACCACTTTGCAAAATGTTTATTTCAGAGATATTTGATAACAAGTCTCCAGATGATTTTGATGAGGAGACACTTACTACTATCGCTAAGTTCTTTGAAAACAGTCTTAACGTTTCAGAGACATCAAGACAGCTTTACATTCATCGTAACACCTTAGTATATCGTCTTGATAAGTTAGAGAAGAGCACAGGTCTTGATTTACGAGTATTCGAGGATGCTATTACATTCAAGATTGCCCTTATGGTAGTTAAGTACATGAAGTATATGGAGGATGAGAAGTTTTAATGATACGATTAGATCACGTTAGCAAGTCATACGAAGTTGGCAAGCCAGCGCTAGAAGATGTGACTATTCATATTGATCCCGGTGAATTCGTTTTTATAGTTGGAGATAGTGGTTCGGGTAAATCAACCCTTATCAGATTACTCCTTAAGGAATTAGAACCTACCAAAGGAAAGATATATATCAATGGGCAGGATTTAAAGAAGGTTACTCACAAAAAGATTCCAATGTATAGAAGAAATGTTGGAGTTGTGTTCCAGAACTTTAGACTACTTCCTGACCGTAATGTTTATGAAAACGTTGCTTTCGCAATGAAGGTAGTTGAGTCATCTAACAGAGATATTAAAAAGAAGGTTCCTAGCATTCTTTCAATGGTTGGACTAGCAGCCAAATACAGATCTCGTCCTAGCCAGTTATCTGGTGGAGAACAGCAGCGTGTAGCTATTGCCCGTGCTCTCGTAAACGAGCCTAAAATCATTTTGGCAGATGAGCCTACAGGAAACCTTGACAGTGACAACACATGGGAAATCATGAAGCTTCTTGAGGAAATCAATCAAAGAGGCACCACAGTTCTTGTTGTTACTCATAACATGGAAATCGTAAGAACTATGAATAAGAGGGTTATCACCATCAAAAAAGGCGTGGTAGTCAGCGACGTTGGAGGTGATGACTATGAAGATTAGTACTCATATTTATAATATAGGTCAGGGCCTAAAGAACGTTTGGCGTAACAAAATGTTCTCCCTTGCATCTATAGCAACAATGACTGCATGTATTTTCTTGTTTGGTATTTTTTATTCTTTAGGAACTAATTTCCAATCTATGGTTAAAACAGCTGAAGAGGGTGTTGCCGTAACTGTATTCTTTACAGAGGGAACATCACAGGCTCGTATAGATGAAATCGGAAAAGAGATTTCCAAAAGACCAGAGGTGGCAAACTACGAATTCATTTCTGCTGAGCAGGCATGGTCCGATTATCAAGAAGAATATTTCGGAGACAACCCAGAGCTTGCAGCTGGATTTGCTGATGATAATCCTTTAGCAAACTCAGCAAACTACGAAATCTATCTTTCAGATGTTGCAATGCAATCTACACTTGTTTCTTATTTGGAAGGTTTGGATGGTGTTAGACAGGTAAACAAATCAGAAGTGGCTGCAAAGACACTTACTGATATTAATCAAGCTATTACCATTGTTTCAATGGCCATAGTTATTATACTTCTTGCTGTATCTATCTTCTTGATTAGCAACACAGTTATGGTTGGTATTTCTGTTCGAAGAGAAGAAATTGCCATCATGAAGCTAATCGGAGCAAAGGATGCATTTGTTAGACAGCCATTCGTTGTCGAAGGTATTTTCATTGGATTGATTGGTTCTGCTATACCACTTATTCTTCTATATTTTATATATGGAAGAGTAATTAAATATGCAGCATCTGAATTCAACTTCCTCAGCAACATGGTTACATTCATTCCAGTTGAAACTATATTCAAAACATTGGTACCAATATCACTTTTACTTGGTATAGGAATCGGCTGGGTTGGTTCAAGGGTGACATTGCATAAGCACCTTAGAGTTTAGTATACTGTTTATGATTTAAAGTGCCTTGGCGTATGCTTTGGCACTTTGTCAATATTACGAGATAAGAAAGGCATTAAGATGAATACAGAATTTGACTCAGAAATCATACCAGAAGTTCAGCAAAAGCCAAAGAAGTGGCCAGTAGTTGTAAGTCTTATTATTGGCGTAATGCTTGGCGCTGCTATAGCATTTGTAGGATTGTTGTGTATTGTTTCATCAAGAACCTCAACAATTAATGAATCATCAACAGATGTTATTGAAACAATCAACAATGATAAGCTCACTGAAGCATCAGGGGCTCTTCAGAATGGTTCAGCAACAAAGCTTGAGACACTTATCTACATTCTTCAAAATTATTACTATAAAGATATTAATAATGAAGACCTTGTAAATGGTGTTTACAAAGGCCTTTTAGAGGGCTTGGATGATCCATATTCTGCATATTACACAGCAGAAGAATACGAGGATTTAATGCAGACTCTTACTGGTAATTACGCTGGCATCGGTGCTCTTCTTCAAAAGGATGTAAAGACCGGAGAGGTTACCATTACAAAGGTATATGCCAATACTCCAGCAGAAAAAGCTGGCCTTAAGGAAGGGGATTTAATCGTTTCTGCAGATGGAAACATGGCAGTTGATTTGGATTTAGATGTGTTTGTACAGCACATCCGAGGCGAAGAAGGTACAGACGTTAAGCTTGTAATCAACAGAGATGGAGAAGAAAAGGATGTAACCTGTACAAGAGCATCTATTTCAACACCTACTGTTGAGCATCAAATGTTAGATGGCAATGTTGGATATATTGCAGTATCGCAGTTCACAGAACATACCTATGATGATTTCGTAGCAGCATACGAGGATTTGGAAAAGCAGGGTATGACATCTGTTATTTATGACATGCGAAATAACGGCGGTGGTCTTGTAGATTCAGTAGTAGATATGTTAGACTACATTCTTCCAGAGGGCACTGTAGTTTATACAATGGACAAAGCAGGAAACAGAGAAGATTACACATCTGACGACAAGAGTCAAAAGAACATTCCTGTAGTTGTTCTGGTAAATGGCAACACAGCATCAGCTGCAGAAATCTTTACTGGAGCTATCCGTGATTTTAATTACGGAACAGTTATCGGCACTAATACATTTGGAAAGGGTATTGTTCAATCAACAATTCCGCTCAGTGATGGTTCAGCTGTAAAGCTTACAACTCAAACCTACTACACTCCAAGCGGCGACAGTATCCACGGCAAAGGCATTGCCCCAGATATCGAATTAGAATACGAATTCCAGGGCACCCCAGACGACAAATACGACGTAACCCTCGACAACCAAATCCAAAAGGCATTAGAGGTATTATCAAAGTAAGTCGCACGGCAAATATGTAAGGTAGCCTGTAGCTATCAAGCATCTAAGTATGTATAAATAGCCCGTAGCTATCAAGCATTAGTATTACTAAGCGAGACATCTAGTCGAGCGTGTAATACTAAGGCTTGAGAGCGTAACGGGCGAGAGAAGAGGTGATTTCGTGATAGAACTTGATCAGTTCAAACAGCGACTATTGTCGCAAAAAAATTCTATGACGGAAGTGAGGGATTCACTTTGACGTCGCAGCCAAAAAAGCTCGTATAGAAGAACTGGAGCGAGAAATGGAAGCTCCCGACTTTTGGCTGGATGCAGCAGTTTCTACAACTAAAATGAAGGAACTAAAGTCCATGAAGGATGATGTATCCGTTATGGATAAAATAGAAGAGCTGTATCGGGAAGTAGAAGATTATATTGAATTAGGAAATGAAGAAGAGGATCAGGAAATAGTAGATACAGTAGCTGTATTAATAGAGGAATTCGAAGATTCCCTTGATAAGCTACGCATGAAGACACTACTTTCTGGCGAATATGATGGAGATAGCGCTATCGTAACACTGCATTCAGGTGCTGGTGGCGTAGAGGCCTGCGATTGGGTACAGATGCTTTATAGAATGTATTCAAGATGGGCAGCCGACGAAGGCTTCGAGGTAGAGGAATTAGATTACCTTGAAGGTGATGAGGCTGGAATCAAATCCGTTACCTTCCAGGTAAATGGCGAGAATGCCTATGGATTTTTAAAATCTGAAAAGGGTATTCATAGATTGGTTCGCATCTCTCCATTCAATGCTCAGGGTAAACGTCAAACATCCTTTGCATCATGTGATGTAATGCCTGATATAGAGGAGGATGTTGATGTAGAAATAAAGGATGAAGATATCCGTATCGACACATATCGTTCATCAGGTGCAGGTGGTCAGCATATCAACAAGACCAGCTCGGCTATCCGTATTACACACTTCCCTACAGGAATTGTTGTTACTTGCCAGAATGAACGAAGTCAACATCAGAATAAAGATAAAGCTATGCAGATGTTGAAAACTAAGCTCCTTCTCCTAAAGCAGGAGGAAAACGCACAAATCGCCAGCGGAATCCGAGGCGAAGTATCGGAGATAGGCTGGGGAAACCAAATCAGATCTTATGTACTACAACCATATAAAATGGTTAAGGATTTGCGAACCGGTGAAGAATCAGGAAATGCAGATGCAGTTCTTGATGGAAAGCTTACACCGTTCATGAATGCGTATCTAAAGTGGCTATCTTTGGGTTGCCCAGATAGAGGAACAATGGATACAGATTAACTTGCTTTATATATTGATAAATGTTATTATCTTCTGAACGAGGACAAATGTACTCGTCAGACAGACACACCGGAGGGATTATGGCAGACAAAACAACCTATTATGTTTTGAAAGAAAAGGCTGTACCCGATGTATTACTTAAAGTGGTTGCAGCGAAAAAGCTTATAGAAGAAAAGAAATGTTCTGTTCAGGAGGCTACCGAATTAGTAGGAATTAGTCGCAGCTCATTCTATAAGTACAAGGATGATATTAGCCCTTTCCATGAGGATACAAAAGGAAAGGCGGTTAACGTAGTTATCCAATTAACAGATGAACCTGGTATCTTATCAAGAGTTTTAGATGAGATTGCTGAGTTTAACGTTAATATACTCACCATACATCAGAGTGTACCTGTTGGCGGTTCAGCATCACTTACATTATCTGTAAAGATTCCTGAAACAGGAGTAGACTATGCGGAATTAGTAAGTGCCATGGAAAATGTTGAAGGTGTTCATTACGTAAAAATTTTAGCAAGGGAGTGACAACATGAAAGTAGCAATTATGGGATATGGAACAATCGGCTCTGGTGTAGCAAAGGTTTTAGACACTAACAGAGACATCATTAAGGAACGACTAGGAGAATCATTGGATTTAAAATATATCCTGGATTTAAGAGATTTCCCTGATGACCCACACGCAGATTGTTTTGTGAAGGACTACAAGGATATTGTTAAGGACAAAGAAGTAAAGCTTGTTGTTGAGACTATGGGTGGCGTCGAGCCAGCATTCTCTTTTGTAAAGGCTATGTTAGAGTCGGGCAAATCGGTAACCACTTCTAACAAAGCATTGGTTGCTGACAAGGGCGCCGAGCTTATGAAAATAGCCAAAGACCATGACACAAATTTTGTGTTTGAAGCAGCTGTTGGTGGCGGTATTCCTATAATTCGTACACTCACAGCGTGTCTTACTGGAGATGTTATTGAAGAAATCGCTGCTATTTGCAACGGAACAACTAACTACATGCTTACAAACATGGAGCAGTTCGGTAGCGACTATGATGAAATTCTTTCAGAAGCTCAGTCCTTAGGCTATGCTGAAAAGGACCCAACAGCAGATGTTGAGGGCCACGACAGCTGCCGTAAGCTTGCAATTCTAACATCTATAATTGCTAGTAAAAATGTTGATTATAAAGAAATTCCTACAGAGGGAATCAGCAAGATTTCCTCAACAGATTTTAAATATGCTAAATCTATGGGCTATAGCATCAAGCTGGTAGCACGTTCAGTGAAAAAGGGTGACACCTATTCTTGTAGAGTAGCACCATTTTTGGTTAAGCCAGAGCAGATGCTTTATCATGTATCAGGGGTTATGAATGCAGTTGCTGTAATCGGTAATATGCTTGGCGAATCTCTTTACTATGGTGCTGGAGCAGGCGCGCTCCCTACAGCATCAGCAGTAGTAGGCGATCTTGTATTCTTAGCTAGAAATACAGAAAAACATGTAAGAATCGGATGGGCTAATGAGCACCTTGAATTAGCTAATCCAAACGAACAGCGCTTTAAATATTTCGTTCGTACATCAGCGCTTCAGTCAAATATCGAAAATGAATTTGAAAACGTTCATTATACAGATTTAGATTTAGATGACGAAACAGCATTCGTCACAGAAGAAATGACCGAAGCCGAATTCAACGAACGCAAGGCAGCCCTTGGCGGCGTCAAAAGCGTTATCCGCTTCTTCTAGGAAGTATTTTTGTACCTGTAAAATTTAGATGAGCATTTTTGATATGTAAGGCGCAACACAGTATTGGCAAGCGCGAGGAGGAAGGCTCCATACCGAGTGAGGACCTACTGGACCGGAGCGAAAGTGTGGAAGGTGGCCTCCGGGAGCATGTAGTACTTATTTGCGCCGTCAATATATAAGGAGATGTTATGTATATTACTTGTTTGGATTTAGAGGGAGTTTTAGTTCCAGAAATCTGGATTGAATTTGCAGAGGCCGCAGGCATTCCAGAGCTTAAGAAGACTACAAGAGATGAGCCTGATTACGATAAGCTTATGAAGTATCGTATAGATATTTTGAATGAGCACGGCCTTGGTTTGAAGGAAATCCAGAACACAATCGAAAAGATTGACCCATTGCCTGGCGCAAAAGATTTCTTAGATAAGCTTAGAGCAAACGGTCAGGTTATAATTATCAGCGACACTTTCTCACAGTTTGCTATGCCACTTATGAAAAAGCTTGGTTATCCAACTATATTCTGTAATGAGCTTACAGTTTCAGACGATGACAAAATCACAGGCTATAAAATGCGCTGCGATAAGAGCAAGCTAACAACTGTAAAGGCACTTCAGTCATGTGGATTCCAGACTATTGCGAGCGGCGATAGCTACAACGATTTGGGAATGATTGAAAATTCAAAGGCAGGATTTTTGTTTAGAACTACAGATGAAATCAAAGCAAAATATCCTAATCTTCAGGCATTTGAAGAATATAATGAATTATATGATGCTATAATTTCAGCACAAAAATAATGATGAAAATAGAAGCTCTGGCATGGCAAATACCACGCCAGAGCTTTTTTGTGCATTGTGCCTTTAATCCGGACTCCGGAATTATTGAAAGTGACAAAAATGGTAAATATGTACAGAAAATGTACAATTTGTAAAAAATATATGTTGAAATTCACCTACAGGTGAGTTATCATTTATTTACAAAAGTTAATAAATGCCCGTGAGAGATGAGAATGTGGCTGTGAAAAAGAGATGAGCTCTTTGGTCTATAGGCATGTTCTTTTTTTGTGCCTTAAGACAGGAGACAGGGGTATCCAAAGGAGTATAAATAATGCATAGAGCTTTCATCGAAAAACTGGAAGCTAATCCAGTTATTGCAGCCATAAAGGACGACAAGGGATTAGAAAAAGCCATTGAAACAGATTGTGAAATAATCTTTATATTATATGGGGACGTTTGTACGATAGAGGGAATTGTAAAACGTATAAAGGATTCAGGAAAAATCGCAATGGTTCATATAGACCTTATAACAGGCCTTAATAATTCCAAGGAAATCTCAGTCGATTTCATAAAAAATAATACCAAGGCGGATGGTATTATCACCACCAAGGGAAATCTCATCGGAAGGGCAAAGGAGTTAGGCTTATACACAGTGCTTAGATACTTTGTTATTGACAGCATGGCGCTGGTAAATATTGAAAAGCAGGATAAGCATGGTGTTACACAGCCGGACGTCATCGAAATACTACCAGGAATTTTACTTCCAAAGGTAATAAAAAGGGTAAATGCAGTCAGCCGTGTTCCAGTTCTGGCAGGAGGGCTCATAAGTGACCGTGATGATGTAATGAATGCACTAAATAATGGGGTGCTTGCCGTATCTACTACAAACGAAGCAGTATGGCAGCTTTAGTGACATTTGGCTCCTTGTAACTTAACTAAAGCCATAAGGCAAGAAGGAGGAGAAATAATGGCAAAATACGTAATGGCATTGGATGCCGGAACAACAAGTAACAGATGTATTCTTTTCAACGAAAAAGGTGAGATGTGCTCTGTTGCACAGAAGGAATTCACTCAGTACTTCCCACAGCCAGGTTGGGTTGAGCATGATGCAAACGAAATTTGGCAGACACAGCTTTCTGTAGCACGTGCAGCTATGCAGAAGGTTGGTGCTACAGCAGAAGATATCGCAGCAATCGGTATTACAAACCAGCGCGAGACTGTTATTGTTTGGGACAGAGCAACAGGACAGCCAATACATCACGCTATTGTTTGGCAGTGCCGTCGTACAGCAGATTTTGCTGAGCAGATGAAGGGAAAGATTCCAGGAATTGTTGAAAAATTCCAGCAGAAGACTGGTCTTAAATTTGACCCATACTTCTCAGGTACAAAGATTCGCTGGATACTTGATAACGTTGAAGGTGCTAGAGAAAGAGCAGAAAAAGGCGAGCTTTGCTTCGGTACTGTAGATTCATGGTTAATCTATAAGCTTACAAAGGGCAAGGTACATGTTACAGATTACTCTAACGCTTCAAGAACATTATTATTCAACATCAACACACTTGAGTGGGATGATGAGCTTTGCCAAATTCTTGATATTCCAAAGAGTATGCTTCCAGAAGCTAAGCCTTCTAGCTGCATCTATGGTGAGTCTGACCCAGAGTTCTTCGGTGGCCCTATCCGTATCGCTGGCGCAGCTGGTGATCAGCAGGCAGCCCTTTTCGGACAGACATGCTACAACGAAGGCGAGGCAAAGAACACATACGGAACAGGTTGCTTCATGCTTATGAACACAGGTGAGAAGCCTATCTTCTCTAAGAATGACCTTCTTACAACCATCGCATGGGGATTAGATGGCAAGGTTACATACGCACTTGAAGGTTCTGTATACGTTGCTGGTGCTGCTATCCAGTGGCTCCGTGATGAATTAAAGATAGTTGATTCTTCACCAGATTCAGAATACTTCGCAACTCGTGTTAAGGATACAAACGGATGCTACGTTGTACCTGCATTTACAGGTCTTGGTGCTCC
>CACYLQ010000039.1 GCA_902775195.1 uncultured Pseudobutyrivibrio sp. | reverse complement strand
CGATTTGCAGAACCTGTTTTGCCGCCGATTACAGTAGGATTATAGTAGCTGCTAGTAATATCCATCAGAGAATCAGTATTTGTTAAAGTTCTAGGTGTTGCACAAAGGTTTGTTGCAGGAAGCACTGCGGTCCCCTTATTAAAATACTGGTTAAACAATGGATGAGCTATTGCATTAAGTGTAATGGCATATAGTGAATAAGCATTTGTATACATTTTTTCATCAGGATAACCAGATGGATTTGTGAAATTAGTGTCTACGCAACCTATTGCAGCAGCCTTGGCATTCATCATAGCAACAAAGTTTGGAACAGAGCCTGCAACAAGTTCAGCTAAAACATTGCAAGCCTGACAGTCCGAGCTAACCATCATGGCTGTAAGCAGCTGGTCTACGTTTAAAACTTCTCCCGCAGCAAGTCTTGGCTTAACGTGACTGGCATCTGATGGCAAAGATGCAAGAGCAGTGTTTGAAACCATTACTGGTGTTTCAAGGGATATCTGGCCCGATTCGATAGCTTCAATTACTAAAAGAGCAGTCATTATTTTGGTGGTGCTGGCTGGCTCCAGTTTGTCCAAAGCACCCTGAGTGTATATCAGCTTTCCATTTGAAGCGTTTGCCACCAGCGCTGCCTTTGCGTCAAAGGATGTTAGCTTGTAGGCAGTGGTGTTTGGCGATGTGGACAATGCCTGCTGAGAAATATAATAAGGCGTGCCATTTACATCTACCTGCCAAAATCCATTAGTTGTACGACCAATAACATTAACAGGTGTGTTTGATTTAATGGTAGTAACATAAGTGGCTGGGTCTGCATCGGAAAAGACCTCAGTTCCAAGGCAGGATAGCAGTACCCCGTATTCTGGTGTGACAGAATAAGCAGCGGCCTTTGCAGTTGTAGATGATAATAACAGAGCTGATGTGACGGAAAATACCATCATAGAATTAACAAGAATTCGTCGTATAAATATTGATTTCATTAAGAAACCCCTCCCCCTAAATTGATTCACTTAAAATTTTATCAAATAGTAAGTTCAAAAAAAATATAAAAAATGAAAAATAGGTGTTGACAAACGAAATTAAATTGCGTACAATCGAATCATAAAATAGATTGCACACAATTGAATTATAAATTATCAAGGAGGAATTGAGATGGGATTTTATGATTTAACAGTTGAGAAAACAAATGGTGAGCAGCAGGCAATGAAGGATTATGAGGGAAAGGTAGTCATGGTTGTTAACACAGCTACAGGCTGCGGCTTCACACCTCAGTACAAGGACATTGAAAGCATCTACGAAGCATATCATGACAAGGGTCTTGAGATTGTAGATGTTCCATGTAACCAGTTTGCAGGACAGACACCTGGAACAGATGAGGAGATTCACGTATTCTGCTCACTTCACTACAATACACAGTTCCCACAGATGAAGAAGGCTGATGTAAACGGTGATACTGCTATTGAACTTTTCAAGTATCTTAAGTCACAGAAGACCTTCGAAGGCTTTGGTAAGGGACCTAAGGCTCTTGCTATGAGCGCAATGCTTAAGAAGATAGACAAAGACTATAAGAACAACTCAGAAATCAAATGGAACTTCACAAAATTCATCGTTGATCGTCAGGGTAACGTAGTTGCCAGATTTGAGCCAACAGCCAGCATGAAGGATGTTGAAGACTGTGTTGCTTCTCTTATTTAATTCATTATATTCTCCTATATCAGGGATTAGGCCTAAGGTCTAGTCCCTATTTTTATTTACAAATAAAAGAAAGTTTTTCTTCTAACAGTTTTTATATTTGAGGCATATTGTGTATAATAGAAAATAGCGAAGAATAATGATGGAGAATAAAAATGGGTTTTGAGATTAATTTTGACAAGTTAAATAATTATAAAACATGTTTAAGCAAGGAATGGTTGCTTACAAACGGAATCGGTGGCTACGCTGGTTCTACTATCATCGGAGCACATTCCAGAATGCATCAGGGGTATCTAATTGCAAGTCTACATTCACCAGTAGAAAGATTTCTTGTATTTTCCAAAACAAATGAAAGATTAGTGTGCGGAAGCCGTATATACGATTTAACTACAGCTCAGCACAAGGGACCTTATACAAGCGAATTTAATCAGGGTAACATGCATTTGAAAAGCTTCAAATACGATGGCAACATTACATACGTATACGAAGCAGGTGGAATGCGACTTACAAAGACTATCTCATTGGTTCAGGGGAAGAATCAATGTACTATCGCATATACGTTAGAAAACAATGGTCCGGCAGCAGGTGTGGTTATTACACCTCTTATGAATTATCGCGACCATGGTGAGCACATGACAATAGATGATTTACGCTGGGAGCTTCCAGTGGAAATCTTTAAGGAATATAGAAATGAAGATGCGGGCAATGTAGGCTTTTACTACACACCTGTTAGCAATTCAAAGGTTAGAATATCACTTATCGCTGCAGGCTGCGAAATGGTTAAGCGTAACAATGTTTACGACGAAAACATGGAGCTTCAGTTCGAAATTGATAACGAAGCAGATGGACTTGATTGCCATCTTAAGCCTTATGATTTTGTTATTGAGGTTGATGAAGGCGGAGTATCAAAGGCATCCTTTGTATGTACAGTAGAGGTTAACGATTCTACTGGAAGAAAAAAGGAAAGCTGGAAGGCATTTCCAGTTGTTGAAAAGGATACAGCCTTTATCGAAGTAGAAAAGAACAAAGCCAGAATCGCTAAGCTTATTGAGAAGGCTGGCTTTGATGAGGATGATGATTTTGCTCAGCTTCTTACAGTGGCAGCTGACCAGTTTATAGTTGACAGAAAATCAACCGGAAGAAAAACAATCATAGCAGGCTATCCTTGGTTTACAGACTGGGGCAGAGACACCATGATTTCATTTACAGGTCTTTGTCTTGAAACGGGCCGATTTGATGACGCTAAATCAATCCTGTTATCCTTTGCTAAATACATCAAAAACGGTCTTGTTCCAAACATGTTCCCAGATGACGGAAAGGACCCATTATATAACACAGCAGATGCATCACTTTGGTATTTCTATGCTGTCTACAATTACCTTAAATATGTGGATACAGACGAGGCTTGGAAGTTTGTAGAGGATGAAATCTATCCTGGACTTCAGGAGATTATGGGAGCCTACAGAAAGGGCACATTGTTCTCAATAGGTATGGATGATGATGCTTTGATGCGCGCTGGCGGTGGATTAGATCAGGTTACCTGGATGGATGTGCGCATAGGAGATGAGGTTATTACACCTAGACATGGTAAACCGGTAGAAATCAACGCTTTGTGGTACAACGCGCTGATGACTATGGAGGAGATTTCCAGAGGCATTGCAAGACGTACCCATAACAAGCCTGAAAACTATCTGGCTTATGCAGGCGGCTGCAGTCAGCTGGCTATGTGGGTTAAGGAAGCCTTCAATTCAGAGTTTTGGTACGAAGAGGGCGGATATTTATACGATGTAATTGATGATGAATCTAAGGATGCAACACTTAGACCTAACCAGATTTTTGCAGTAAGTCTTCCATTTACAATGCTTGACCCTGAAAAGGAAAAGTCAGTGGTACGTGTAGTGAAGGAAAGACTGTATGTTGGGGTAGGACTTCGTTCCTTAGATGTGGATGATGAACAGTACCACGGTATTTACCAGGGAGCATTGGAAAAACGTGACCATGCATATCACCAGGGAACAGCATGGGGCTTCTTGCTTGGGGCATTTATCGAGGCATATCTTAAAACAGGTGGTCACACAGCTCAGTCTATCGAAGAGGCAAAGGCTATGTTCGCTCCTGTGGAGCAGCATCTATTTGAAGGCTGTATAGGAACTATTTCAGAAATATTCGACGGAGATGAACCACACAAAGCCCGCGGCTGCTACGCCCAGGCTTGGTCAGTAGGTGAGGTCCTACGCGCGTACGCGTTACTGTTAACGTAAGAAATGCGTAAATAAGAAAAAAAGAAGGCAAAAGATGATAAAGACTAGGTTGCTTAAAATGTTAAAGAAGGGCACTAGATATGTATTGCTAGAGGTAGTCTGGCAGTGGCTTGCTTTAGTTGCCCAAATCATTGTAGTGGGCTGCATAGCCCGCGTCTTTTCTGATGCCTACAATCAAAAGATGGAAATGAAGCAGCTACTTTTATATTTAGGAGTAGCTCTTTTTTCTATATTTTGCAGAATAGTTTTTGACAGATTATATACAGAAGCATCATTTGAAGCCAGCGTAGATGTAAAAAGAGTAATCCGCGAGGAAATCTACACAAAGCTACTTAGACTTGGCAGCGGATATCGTAAATACGTATCAACAGCTCAGATAACACAGATGATGGGTGAGGGAGTAGAGCAGTTAGAGGTATATTTCGGAAAATATATCAGCCAGTTCGTATATGCGTTACTTGCTCCTTTCACATTATTTCTGTTTTTATTTAGATATGACTTAAAGGCTGCGGCGGTGCTACTTACAGCAGTACCACTTATTCCTATTGTCATTATGGTGGTTATGAAGGTGGCAAGAAAGCTACTTGATAAATACTTTAAGATTTATTACGGCTTAGGTGATACCTTCCTTGAAAAGCTTCATGGCATGACAACTCTTAAGATATATGAGGCTGACGAACAGGCCTTAGAGGAAATGGATGAGGAATCTGAAAACTTCAGAAAAATCACCATGAAGGTGTTATCTATGCAGCTTAACAGCACAATTGTTATGGATATTGTGGCTTATGCAGGTGCAGCATTTGGAATAGCAGTCACTATAGGTGAGTTTGCAGCCCGTCAGCTTAATCTTGAAGAAGCCATAATGTTTTTATTATTATCAGCGGAATTTTTCCTTCCAATGCGATTGCTAGGTTCATATTTTCACATTGGCATGAATGGAATGAAGGCAGCTGATAAGATTTTTGAATTTCTTGATATAAAAGAGACAGGGCAGGGCAAAGAAGTATTAAATGGCAGCTCCTACGATATCTCTATAAAAAACATGTCATTTTCTTATGATAAGAAGCCTGTCTTAAATCAGATAAACATGAATATCAACACTGGAAAGCTGGTTTCCATTGTTGGTGTTTCCGGTTCTGGTAAATCCACTATTGCAGCAATCCTTAGAAGACAGCTTAAGGGCTACGAGGGTAGCATAGTTATCGGTGGCAAGGAACTGAAAAGTGTAAAAGAGGATTCCCTGATGTCTGCCATTACAGCTGTTTCTCTTAACAGCTACATTTTCCCAGGCACTGTTAGGGAAAACCTTTTGCTAGGTAATGGAAAGGCCAGTGATAAGAGACTTAATGGTGCTCTTAAAATCATGAATCTTTTAGAAGAATTGCAGCCAATGGGCGGTCTAGACCTTAAGCTACAAGAGGGTGGAAGCAATTTGTCAGGAGGCCAAAGACAGCGTTTGGCACTGGCTAGGGCCTTACTGAAAAACAGCCCGATTTATATTTTTGATGAGGCCACCAGCAATATCGATGTGGAATCAGAAGAAATTATCATGAAGGTAATCAGACAGCTTTCAAAGGATATGGGTAAGACCATCATCCTAATATCTCATAGACTTGCAAATGTGGTTATGTCTGATGAAATCTACATGCTTAATGATTGTGAGATAGTAGAACAGGGAAGCCACACTCAGCTTATGGCAAAGAAGGGCTATTATGCCAAAGTATTTAATGCGCAGCAGGCCTTGGAAAACTATGCAGGAGGTGAATCATTATGAGAAATGAAAAATCTTCTGGATTAAAAATAATGGCTCGTTTGATTGTACTGGTGAAGCCTCTTACAGCAGTAATGCTTCTTGGAATTTTGCTTGGTACACTGGGGCATTTGTGCGCAATCTTCGTTACTGTAATTGGTGCTGAAGGCATTGCCATTGTGGCCACAAACATTGATAACCCAGTGATTTTGAAGAGTGTAAAGGGATTTTTTGGAGTTCTTGTGGCACTTGGAATTTTGCGAGGCTTGCTTCATTACGGAGAACAATATTGTAATCACTATATAGCTTTTAGAATCCTGGCAATCATTCGTCATAAGGTTTTCGATAAGCTGAGAATCCTTTGCCCAGCCAAGCTGGAGGGGAAAGAAAAAGGTAATCTGATTACCATGATTACTACTGATATCGAGCGTATTAATGGCTGTTTTCATCGGCATGCAGTATCCTGCCGCTGGTATCATAGCAGCTATTGCCTACGTGACAGTGGGTGGCATGATTCCTGTTACCAACGAAGTGGATTCTGCCGAGGCGGGGCTTGCTTTCAGAAATGAATTTGGCCAGATGAACAACTTCATTCTTGGGGCTACCTATGGAATTGACGAAACCATTCAATTTAAAACAGGAAAAGCTACATTAAAGAAATTAAATGACAAGTCAGATGACCTTAGGGATACAAAAGAGGATTTGGTGGGCTATGAGAAAAATCAAAAAAGCCTTACAAATCTTACCATTCACGCCTTTTCATTAATCATTTTGGGTGTGATGACATACGCTTATAGCAAACAGCGCGTAACCTTTGAGCAGGTGATTATTGCAACTGTAGCCATGATGAGTTCCTTCGGTCCAGTGGTGGCTCTTGCATCACTTTCCAACAATCTTAATCAGACACTTGCCTGTGGTAAACGAGTTCTGGATTTGCTAGATGAAAAGCCTTTGGTAAAAGAGGTTTATGATGGAATAAATATTGAAATGGTGGCAAATTCCAAGGGAAATGTTGCTACTGTAAATAACGTGTCATTTTCTTATGATGATGCACAGGTGTTAAAGGATGTTTCTGTGGATATTAAAAAGGGACAAATCCTTGGAATCCACGGACCTAGCGGAAGCGGCAAATCGACATTGCTGCGTCTTCTTATGAGATTTTGGAAAATCGATGCAGGACAGATTCACTATTATGACAAGGTGGATGGCCCAGTTGAAATCGATTTAATCAACACCGATTCCCTTAGAAATAATCAGTCCTTTGTTACCCAGGAAACTTGGATGAGCCATGATACAATCGCAAAAAATATTGCAGTGGGAAAGCCTGATGCATCAATGGATGAGATTGTTGAGGCGGCTAAAAAAGCCAGCATTCATGATTTTATCACCGGATTATCACATGGATATGATACTGTAGTTGGTGAGCTTGGATCTACCATTTCGGGAGGAGAAAAGCAGAGAATCGGAATCGCCAGAGCTTTTTTACACGGTGGAAATATGATGCTTTTAGATGAGCCTACCAGTTCGCTGGATTCTTTGAACGAAGGTATCATACTTAAGGCCCTTAAAGAAGAGGCAAAGGATAAAACCATAGTGCTTGTTTCGCACAGAAAATCCACCATGGGAGTGGCGGATTCAGTAATAGATTTTGAGTGATATATATGAAAAGATTTACATTGATTTTACTAACATGCTGTATAGTATTTACTCTATCAGCTTGTGGAAAAAAGAATAAGGTAAGTGACGTGGATGTGGATTTGACTACCATGTCATCTACAATGGTGTACTCATACGTGTACGATATGCTGTCACATCCTGATAGTTACAAGGGCCAGATGGTTAGGATGGATGGAGATAGCAATACCACCCACGGCGGCACCCATTCATGCATTGTATATGATGCATTGGGATGCTGCACCGAAGGAATCGAATACCTTTTGCCAGAGGGCGAAGACACTTACCCAGACGATGGCACCAAAATCACTGTAGTAGGTCGCTTCGCAACCTACACCAAGGGCGAAGGAACATACTTCGTATTGGTAGATTCCGTACTAGAATAAGGAGAATTCATGGAAGAATCAATTTATGGAAATCATAAGGATGCCATGTTAGATGTTATGAATATTATCTTGGGTTCCATAGATGAACTTAGGGCAAATATGACGGAAGAACATGATAGCGACCCGGTGGAGCACTGCAGAGCCCGCATCAAATCTGAGGAAAGCATGCGCGAAAAATGCAGACGCCAGAATCTACCTGAAACAACCCAGTCGGCCCTTGAAGTAATTCATGACGCTATTGGTATCAGAGTCGTGTGCGCATTTATCAGCGATGTGTACACTGTAAAGGAGCATCTTATCAACATGGATAAGGTGGAGCTGGTAGAAGAAAAGGATTATATCAAGCATGCAAAGCCAAACGGTTACCGTAGTCTTCATCTGATTTTGAAATACGATGACAAGTATTACGTTGAGATTCAGCTTAGAACAATATCCATGGACACATGGGCAGCCTTGGAACACCACATTCATTATAAGAAAGAAGTGGGTGAGCAGGATAAGCTGATTATTGCAGAGCTTAAAAGATGCGCAGATGAGCTGGCATCTACCGACATGTCTATGCAGACAATCAAGGACATGATTAATAATGAATTATAGAGGTTTATATGAAAATATTACTTGCAGAAGATACTGTAGATTTAAATAAGGTTATTAGCCAGATGCTTGAAATGCAAGGCTTTGACGTTGATAGTACATTTGATGGACAGATGGCTTTGGAAAAAGCCCTTAGCAATGGCTATGATGGCATTGTGCTTGATATCATGATGCCTAAGATGTCTGGTCTTCAGGTACTAAAAGAGATTAGAAAAAGAAATATCGTAACTCCAGTTTTGATGCTTACAGCAAAGGCGGAAATTGATGACAGAGTGGAAGGCTTAGATGCAGGAGCAGATGATTATCTGACAAAGCCATTTGCCATGAAGGAGTTGATGGCAAGAGTGAAGGCCCTTACCAGACGAGGTAGCCAGTACGCAGCCAAGGAGCTTTCTTTCGGAGATATCACACTAAAATCCGAAAGCTTAGAGCTTATATCATCTAACACTGTAAGACTTTCACTAAAGGAATTCTCTTTGATGCAGGCGCTTCTTTTAAATCAGGAGCATGCTGTTGATTGCAACTATTTAATCGAGCATGTTTGGAGCGACGAGGCCGATGTTTCAGAAGAAACTGTTTGGTTATACGTTAATTTCCTTCAGGGAAAGCTTTCTTACGTAGATTCTAATGTTGAAATCAAAGGTGATAAGGGTGGTCCTTATCAGGTGGTTGTAAATGAGTGAAAAAGCGATTCAAAGATTAAAAAATAAATTCATACTTACAGCATCGGTATCATTTTTTGTTGTCATGACCTTTATTGCAGGGTGCATCTATGTGTTCAACGCACTTATGACCCGCAGCCAGATAAAGGATAACATAATGTATATCGTTGAAAACGATGGCGTTTTGCCTATGCAGTACGACAGCATCGAATCCGGCGATATGAAGGACAACAATCAAACTATTAAAAACAAAAACGATTTTATAACTCAGTTGGAAAAGCTATTTGGTGTTGAAAGCGAATATATTTCCGACGAGTTTTATTATTCCACCAGATATTTTGCAGTAACATTTGATGAAAGTGGTTCTGTGGAAAAGGTTATTACATCCCACACTGCAGCAGTGGAGCCATCGCAAGCGGTTACCTACGCAAATACGGTAATGAAACGCTGGTTCAAATTCGGAAGCTATGATGATTACTATTACATGGTTTCTGATAGAGAAGCAGGGGGCGATATAGTTGTTGTACTAGACTGCAGCACCCAGGTTTCAATCAACAGAAGATTAGTTTTGCTAGCATGCATATTGATTGGCTTAGGCATGGTTATATCAACATTTGTTATCAGGACTTGGGCAGGTAGAATTATCGCGCCAGAAATCAAAAATGCTGAGCTGCAAAAATCATTTATTACAAATGCCAGCCACGAGCTGAAAACGCCTCTTGCTGTTATCAGGGCAAACACTGAAATGCTAGAGATGATGGGAACAGAAAACGAGTGGACCCAGTCTACAATGAGACAGGTAGATAGATTAACAGGCCTTATTCAAAACCTAGTGCTTGTTACTCGTGCCAGCGAAAAGGACAGCAAGGAAGAGAGAGTATACACAGATTTTACAGCTATCATAAAGGATACAGCTAAGACCTTCGAGGCAGTTGCAACAGCAGATGGCAAGACCATGGATTCATCTATTGCTGAAGGTGTTGGAATGCTTGCTCACGAAGGTGATATCAGACAGATAGCCACACTTCTTATAGATAACGCTATTAAATATTGTGATGATGGTGGAAAAGTTACCATAGGACTTGGAACTGACAAGAAGAAAAAGAACATTTATCTTAGAGTTTCCAACAGCTATGAAAGTGGTGAGGGAAAGGATTATCACCGATTCTTTGACCGCTTTTACCGTGGCGACGAAGCTCACAATATTGATAAAGAAGGCTATGGCGTTGGCCTTTCCATCGCCCAGGGGCTTATGGAACGCTACCACGGTGACATAAAGGTAAGCTGGCGTGATGGAATCATAACCTTTACATGCAAGTTTTAGTCATTGTGAATTTACCTATATTAGTCAGTTATTAATCAATTTAATAACTGGCTATTATTTTTACCAATTATTACACCTATTGACTAAGTAGGTAATTAAAGCTATATTATCAGCAAGCTAATTGAACTAAAAAGGGGAGATAAAAATGGCTGAAGTAAAAGAAGTAACAGAAACACAACTGGCGCAAATTAAAGATTATATAGAGTCCATAAAATATGGCTCAGTAAATATCATCATTCAGGATGGAAAAATAATCCAGATTGATAAGAGTGAAAAAATTAGATTATAAACAGGTCGAACTGACTAGACAAACTAGAGGTTCAAAATCACGGTCTCATTTGCTGTGGTTTTGAGCCTCTTTATTTTATAAATAACCCCAATAAAAAAAGAAAAGGAGAACAAAAATATGGGAAAGTTATTCACATCAGAATCAGTAACAGAAGGACATCCAGACAAAATTGCAGATCAAATTTCTGATGCAATCCTTGATGAGCTACTTGCTCAGGATCCATATTCGAGAGTTGCTGCTGAAACAACAGTTGCAACAGGACTGGCACTTGTAGTTGGTGAAATTACAACAAAAGCCTATGTGGACATTGCAAAGATTGCAAAGGAGACAATCAGAGAGATTGGATATGTAAACAATGTAGATGGCTACAACGCAGATTCAATAGCAGTGCTTACATCAATCGATGAGCAGTCAGCAGATATAGCACTTGGCGTTGACAAGGCGTATGAATCTAAGCAGGAAGGAGCTACAGAAGATTATGGAACAGGAGCCGGAGATCAGGGAATCATATTTGGATATGCAACAGATGAGACTGAAGAATTTCTTCCACCTGCTATATCGTTTGCTCATAGGCTTACTCGTCAGCTTACAAAGGTTCGAAAGGATGGAACACTTCCATACCTTAGACCAGATGGCAAATCTCAGGTAACGGTTGAGTTTGCAGAGGACGGACAGACAGTTAAGAGAGTTCATACAATCGTAATTTCCACTCAACACGCAGCAGATGTTAGTTTAGAGCAAATCAGAGAAGACATTATCAAATACGTAATTAAGCCAGTAATTCCTGAGGAGCTTTTGGATGAGGACACAATCTACTATGTAAACCCTACAGGACGATTTGTTATCGGTGGCCCACAGGGTGATGCAGGTCTTACAGGAAGAAAGATTATTGTTGATACCTACGGTGGAACAGGACGTCACGGTGGCGGTGCATTCTCAGGAAAGGATCCAACAAAGGTTGATCGTTCCGCAGCATACGCAGCCAGATGGGTGGCAAAGAACTTAGTTGCAGCAGGTGTAGCAAAAAGGTTAGAGGTTGAACTTGCATATGCAATCGGCGTTGCAAAGCCTGTATCAATTGCAGTAGATACTTTTGGAACGGGGGTAATTGAGGATGAAAAAATTGTTGAAATCATTGAAAAAGTATTTGACCTTAGACCAGCAGCAATCATTGATGCCCTTGATCTTCGTAGGCCAATCTACAAGCAGACTGCTGCTTATGGACATTTCGGCAGGACCGACGTGGACTTACCTTGGGAGCATTTAGATAGGGTGGATGAGATTAAGAAGTACATAACAGAAGATTTTAAAATTTCACTTAAGTTTGTAACAGAAGGTGATGCAGTAAGAGTCTAATAGAAAGAGGTAGTAAGATATGGCAGAGAAAATTGGTAAGCATATAGCAATATATGGAAAAGGCGGAATAGGAAAATCCACTACAACATCAAACATCAGCGCAGCACTGGCAGAGGCTGGATATAGAGTAATTCAGATTGGATGTGACCCAAAGAGTGATTCTACGAATACTCTTCGTGGAAATAACTATCTTCCAACAGTGCTTGATAGCTTAAGAGAAGGTAACAAGATTCACCTTGATGATATTTCCGTAAAAGGATTTGGCGGAGTACTTTGTATTGAATCCGGAGGTCCAGTTCCAGGTGTGGGATGCGCAGGACGTGGAATTAATGCAGCAGTAAATCTTCTGCAGGAATTGAATCTTTTTGAAGAGTTTAAGCCAGATTACGTTTTATATGATGTACTTGGGGATGTTGTTTGCGGTGGCTTTGCTGTTCCTATTCGTGATGGAATTACAGATAGAGCATATGTTGTATCATCTTCAGATTTTATGGCTTTATATGCTGCCAATAATCTTTTCAAGGCTATCAACAAATATGCCCCAACAGGTGGTGCAAAGCTTGGTGGCGTAATAGCAAACAGCATGAAGCCTGGCTATCACAGAGAAATCGTTGATGATTTTGTAGCAAAGACAGGAACAAGTATTGCAGGTTACGTAAATCGTTCCCTTGATGTTCAGCAAAGTGAGCTTTATGGAAAGACAGTTATTGAGGCAAAGCCTAATAGTGCTCAGGCAGATATTTATAGAAATCTTGCTAAGTATATTGCAGAAAATGAAAATCTTGTGGTTCCAAATCCTCTTGGTTCTGCAGAGTTACGTGACTGGGCAAGAAGCTGGGGAGACCGTATATACGATATTGAAAATGGAGTCGTTAATGGATTAGCAGAGGCTATCTAATCCTACAGGAAAGGAGAACCTAAAAGATGAGTTTTTTAGATGAAAGAAAAGCCTTAACAAGAGAAAAACGTCTAAGTTCCCTTAGCCATTTTCATGGAACCCTTGAAGGATTGATTGATGAAACATCAGGAGCAGAAATCAAGCAGCGAATCAGGACTTTTTCACAGGTTCATGTAGACGAGACAATATATGCTTTTGATGTACTGTCAAAGATAGAAGATGCAGCGATTATCGTTAATGGTTCCATTGGATGTGCTGCCCTTGGAATTGGACAAGATCAGGAGAAAGACTTTTCATGGTTTTCTACAAATCTAGTGGAAAGAGACACCATACTTGGTGGAGATGATAAGCTTCGTGAGGCTATTCTTAGAGCCAATGAAGAAAAGCATCCAAAGGCAATATTTATTATTGGCACTCCTGTGGTGGCAATCAATAATGATGATATTAATTCGGTAATTCTAGAGCTGGAGGACGAGATAGGTATTCCTATTATCAGCATTTACACAGATGGATTCAAATCAAAAACACCTGTAACAGGCTATGACATTGTGACACACAGTTTATTGAAGTATCTAATAGATAAGAATGTGGATCTAAAGGATGATTATATTAATGTAATATCTTTTTCCGAAAATATTGAGGATGTGGCTTCTATAGCAGGTATATTGCACGAGCTTAATATTAAGTTCCAGGTGCTTCCTAGATTTTCCAATGTGGATGAAATTAGAAGAGCATCAAAAGCCAGAGCCACTGTTGTGCTAAATCCTGATGAAGGAGATTACTTGGCAAGAGAGCTTCAGGAGGTTTACGGGGTACCTTATATAGAAAGTGAAGCGCCTATAGGTTTTAGAGGAACTAAGAATTTCTTACAGAGGTTAGGCATCTTTTTAAATATTGAAGAACAGGTTGTTAAATACATTGATGAGGCGGAAGCAAAAATATCAGAACAATTTGTCAGCAATATCTTAGAGGATAAAAGAGTCTTTGTAGATGCTTCCCTTAGCAAAGTGTATGGCTACGGTAGATTACTTACAAATCTTGGTGGACAAGTGGTTGGTTTTTCTTCTCCATTTGTGGATTTGGAAAACAGAAAGCAACTAAAGAGATTTGATTTCCTAAATAAGAATGCAATTGCAATTATAGGGAATGGTCAACAGTTTGAGAAAGCAAATGAGTTAGAAAAAAATGGTATTGATATTTACTTCAGTGAGAACGTAGGTAACTCCTTTGTTACTGATGAAGGGGCTGTAGTTGTTTCCACAAGAAACAGAGTTACTTACGGATTTGAAGGAGTAGACGTTATTATTGCTTCAGTTAGAAGGGCACTTAGGCTTAAGGAAAAAGGCACAGGTGGTAGTAGCTATAAAGATAGTTTTAAACGACGCAGTGGTAACTGGTATGTAAAGCAGGAGGTAAGCTAATGTCAAATGTTATTAAAAATCCAAGAAATGGATGTGCTCTTCATGGTGCTTTACAGACAGTGCAGGAAATAGAGGGAGCAGTTCCTGTGGTTCATGCAAATGCAGGCTGCGGAGTTATAAATTATCTTGCCAATAAGACTGTAGGAAATGGAGCAAGCAGGTACAGCGGATTTGCTACTCCAGGAACTGCAGTACAGGAAAGACATGTTATTTTCGGTGGAGCTTCAAGACTTCGTGAACAAATAAAAAATACTATTAAGGTTGTGAATGGAGATTTATATGTCATTCTAAACAGCTGTGAATCTGCAATGGTAGGTGATGACGTGGATGCCATGACCCGTGAAATTGTAGAGCAAGGGGAGCCAGTTGCCTGCACTCTTATAGCAGGCTTTAATGGTGGTAGTCATTATGGATATGAGCATGTTATTTATGACATTCTAAAGTCTATTGACGGAGTGAAAAAGAATGAGAAAAGTACTGACGAAAAGCTTATTAATATCTTTGGAATTGTTCCTGAGAAGGATCCATATTGGCAGGGAAATCTGGAGGAAATCAGAAGGATTTTTGCTGGGGTTGGTTTAAAGGCAAATCTATTCTTTGGAGTATACGGAGGCGTGAATGATTTGGTAAATGCTAAAAATGCTGTAGCATCGGTTGTTTTTAGCAGATGGGGAGAGCTTCCAGCAAAGCTTTTAAAGGAAAGATTTGACGTACCATATATCTCTGTTAGTTCATTGCCTAATTTGGCAAGTGATGAGAGAGAACTTATTGAAAAGGTTTCAGAGTACGCCAAAATTGATCCCGAAGTTAAGGAGAGCTTCTTAGAGAGTGAAGGAAGATATGAGAGGAATTACCTATCCAGAATCAGGGATGATATTTTCGAATATGACCTTGGAAAGAGAACACTTATTGTAGGTGATGAGGAGCAGGTAATTCGTTACGGAAAATTATTTAAGGAAGTATTTGGCGCAAGAGTAGTGGGAGCAGTTCTTACAGATGCCTTAAAGAAGGATGAGGAGCACGAGACAGATAACACTGAAATCCTTGAAGCTGTAGCAGAAAATATTTACATAACATCAGATGAAAAGGATATTGAAGACATCATCAAGCGAAGCCGTGCACAGGTTGTAATTGGAAGCTCATTGGAGAAAAGAATTGCAGAAAAAAATAATGTTTCATTGCTTGAGTTTAGCTATCCAATTTATCACAGAGCAATTCTCAATCAGACTACAGTGGGAGTGAGAGGTGCAGTGGAATTTGTAAGTGATTATATTACAGCTGTAAAGCAGGCTGAAAAAGAAAAATCTCAGGTGCTTCACGACTACTTAAAGCAGCTGAAGAATCAGAACAGCTGGCAGGGACATACTTCTAAAAAGGGTCAGGTGAAACAGATAAATCTGGTTTCAGAACTGGCAGCAAGGGAATCTATATAGGCATACAGGAGGTAGACTAATGAAGAAATTGAAAAAGACATTGTTTGCGGCTATAGTTGGTACTTTTGTTTTATCAGCTGTAACAGCTTGTGGAAGCTCTGTAGACAATGTGACGGAAACTAAAGAAGGAGAAAGCACAGCTTCCAGTGGTATCGTTAGAGAAGTAAACATAGGATTTGTTGATACTTCCGGTGCCAATATTCTCTTAGGAAGCGAAGGAATTGCAAGAGACAATGGATATTTTGAGGAAGAGTTTGAAAAGATTGGTGTAAAGGTAAATCTTGTCCCTATGTCGGGAGCAGGTCCTGCTATTAACGAGGCATTGGCTTCTGGTAGTCTTGATATCGGAATTCTTGGAGATGTTCCTGCTGTAAATGGAAAATCAAACGGAATTGATACAACAGTAATTGCTTTTAATGGTTTGAATAACTTTATAGTTATCTCTGCTAATCCTGATTCAGGAATCGATTCAGTAAAGGATTTGAAGGGGAAAAAGGTCGCTACTCAAAAGGGAGCATTTATGCACAGATTACTTTTATATGCTCTAGAGGAGGAAGGACTTACTATTGATGATATTGAATTTGTTCCAATGACAGGTCAGGATGCTTTGGCAGCTCTTGAAACAAAGAGCATTGACGCCGCTGTTGTCCAGCCTAATGATGTAACATACAGACTTTCCAGAGAGAATGGGTTTAAAGAAATCTTATTTAGCAATACTCATGAAGGCTGGGCAGCAGGTTCTATTACAGAAATAAGAACAGATTATTTAAATTCAAATCCAGATGTACCTGTTGCATTTTTAAAGGCACTTCTCAGAGCTAATGAGTACATCGAAGCTAATGAGAATGCTCTAAAGGACCAGTGGATTGCAGCAGGATATTCAGCAGATAGCTATGAGTATGCTTATCCAAATCATGACAATTATTCAAGAATTGAAGCAACAGATGATGTTATTGAAAATGCTAAAAAGACATTGGCATTCCTTCAGGAAAATGATTTATCCGATGGGGATTTTGACGTAGATGCCTGGTATGACCTTTCATATTATGCAAAGGCAAAAGCAGAGCTTGAAGGTAGTAACTAATAAAGCACGATAGGAGAAAAATAATGAGTACTATAAAAGAAAGATTATATAACGAGCTAAAATTCAAGGCTAAAGTAAATGTTGATGGAATAAAGGTTGATCCAAAGATTTTTAAGAATCTTGATTTAGGTGGCAAATATCAGGAGCAGATTCACGCTTTGTTTGAAATGGACCATGTAGCTCATCCAGAGGTTCTGTTCCCTTGCAATTTCACATCACCAAGCGGACTTCGCTATTCATTTTCTTGGGATCCTAGATCAAGCGTTGAGATTAAATATATTAATGACCAGTTTGTACTGTTCGATAATGGGGTGGAGAAATTCCCAATCGAGTTTGATCACAGGCCACAATACTATAGCAAGAAAACTTCCGATGGAACAGAAATGTCTCATGTAGCTACATATTCAAACGGTGTTGTAAGTATTGCATATAGTAATGAGTGCTCACTTAAGGAAAAAGGCTTGGACTGCTTATTCTGCAATGCCAATGCTACAAAGGATACATACGCTGAGAAGGAGAACATTCAGTGGAAGAATCCAAGACAGATTGGTGAGACAGTTGCCGAGGCATTTAGACTCGGTGAAGGACGACATGTAAATCTTACAGGTGGATTTGTTCCAGAACGTCGAGAGGTAGATTACTACATTGATGTAGCAGAGGCAATTCAGGATGAGACAGGCCTTGAGGACTTTAATGGAACTGCTGTTATTGGCGCTCCAGCTGATTTATCTGTAATCGAAAAATATAAAGAGGCCGGATTTAGGACACTTGCTATTCAGCTGGAAGTATGGGATGAAAACTATTTCAAGGTTATTTGCCCAGGAAAAGAAAAAGAATGTGGTGGAAGAGAAAACTGGATAGCAGCACTTGATAAGGCTGTATCAGTCTTTGGAAGAGGCCGAGTAAGAACTGGTTTCGTTGCTGGAATCGAGCCAAAGGAAAGAACTCTTGAGGGTGTAGAAATTCTTACTAAGAAGGGTATTATCTGCCTTACAAATGCTTGGTGCCCAAACCCAGGTTCAAAGCTTGAAGGTCACAGAACACCTACACATGAGTGGCACTATGATTTAGCACAGAAGACATATCTGTTACATAAGCAGGCAGGAATCACTTATGAGCAGTACTTGGATGTTTCTCCATCTCCAGATTTCTTAGTACTTGATTTCTATAGAATTGAAGAGGAAAGATTACCTATTTTCAATGAGGAAGGTATTGAAAGCGAGAAGGAGAATAAGACTGCCTTAGCTGTATAGGAGGACAAATATGAGTAACAAGCTAAAGGATGCTAATGTTAGTTTTATAATTCCATTTTTGATTGTTGTGGCTTGGTTTTATGCCACTACAATCAATAATATGTCAGGAGCTATTTTGCCAAAGATTAGTGATGTTTTCACTGCATTTAGAAATCTTACTCAAAAGGGACAGCTACAGCAGGATATTATTGCAAGCTTAATAAGAGTTGTTCAAGGATATGCAATTGCATCAGTGCTTGGAATTTCACTGGGAGCTTTGGCAGGAATGATTCCATTTATTAGAAAGCTTATATTACCAGCAGCAACGGCCATTAGACAGGTACCTATCATTGCCTGGATACCACTAATTATACTATGGTGTGGGATTGGCGAATTATCAAAGGTTGTCGTTATAGTTATCGCAGCTACGTTTCCTATTATGATTAATACTATGAGTGGTGTTTCATCCACATCTGATTTGTTACTTGAGGTAGCAAGCCTATACAAATTAGGAAAATGGGAAACCTTCCTAAAGGTATATTTACCAAATGCACTTCCATCGATTTTAGTAGGATTAAAGCTAGGTATGGGAGCTTCCTGGATGGCAGTGGTGGCCGCAGAGATGCTTGGTGCATCATCAGGAATTGGCTATCGATTAAATGATGCAAGAAGTATGCTTAAATCAGATCAGGTAATTCTTTGCATTATTTTAATTGGTTTCATTGGCATAGGAACTGACTGGCTTTTATCCAAGTTTTTCAAGAAGATTACACCATGGGAGAATAGTAAATGAAACGAGTAGCAATAGTAAGTGCAATGGATGAGGAAACTGAGTACATCCATGAATATCTAACTAATAGAGAAGGTTGGTCAAGAACAAAGGAAAATCTATACAGGAATGAAAAGAAGGAAATAGATCTTTTTGTAAAGGTTCTTGGTGTGGGAAAGGTAAATGCAGCTTACAATACGGCGGATGTTATCAGTGAGTTTAACCCTGATTTTATTGTAAATATCGGTGTTTCAGGTGGACTTGCTCCAAATGCAAAAAGAGGTACAGTTGCCATTGGAAAGAGCTATGTTCAGACGGATTTCCATCCATATATTGAGGACAACTATCCAAAAATCAAAGACACAGAGGACTGGATTATAGATGGACTAGAAAAATCTGCCAAGGATAATAATTTTGATTACATCACAGGAAAGCTTGCTACAGGGGATTTCTTCTTAAGTGATGAAACAGAAA
The DNA here is from genome assembly GCA_902775195.1 of uncultured Pseudobutyrivibrio sp. Taxonomy (GTDB): domain Bacteria; phylum Bacillota; class Clostridia; order Lachnospirales; family Lachnospiraceae; genus Pseudobutyrivibrio. Next base: position 261 of record CACYLQ010000039.1, on the reverse strand, counting down.
GACAAAATATTATCGATACCTTTGACCCAGTTTCTTTCGATATGGAAACAGCAGCCATTGCTCAGGTGGCTACTGCAAAAAATGTTGAGTTTGCGGCACTTCGTATTTTTTCAGATTTGGCTAATGATGAGTCCATTTCAATTATTGAAAATAAGAAGGCAAATAATATTGACGACAAAGAAAAAGAAATAGACAAGAAATTAAAAATCAGACCTACAGAACTTCTTGTTCCATTTTTAGAGGAAATTGGCTGATATAAAT
>CACYLQ010000038.1 GCA_902775195.1 uncultured Pseudobutyrivibrio sp. | reverse complement strand
GCTGGCCAGTGCAACGATTCATATTCACTAGCTCTCATAGCCCTCAAGCTTAAGGAAGTATTCGAGCTGGATGACGTCAACGACCTTCCAATTGTTTACAACATTTCGTGGTACGAGCAGAAGGCGGTAATCGTTCTTCTTGCGCTGCTTTATTTAGGCGTAAAGAACATCCATCTTGGACCAACACTTCCAGCATTTCTTTCGCCAAACGTGGCTAATGTGTTGGTTGAAAACTTCGGCATTGCCGGCATTACTAATGTTGAAGATGATATTAAGTCGTTGATTGGTTAGGAGGTTAGGATGAGTGCATTTTTAGGTCCGATACATTCACTGATGTATAGCAGGATTATCACTATGCAGCAGGTGATTAACTGTTTGGCTGATTTGGAGAAGGCCAAAGGCTGGGATGCTGATGTTAGCAGTTTTGTAATTGATGAGTTCCCTCCTATAGAAGAGGTGATTGATTTAAGCAATATCCATATGTCCTTGTTTCAGATGGTGGAAGGCGCAAAGAGGCGCTTCGCTGGGATTGTTGCAGCAGTTTTGAGTGAGCATCCTGAAAGAATTGAGGAGGTGGCAACGGCTGTTAAGGCTGCGGGTTCTTCTATCATAATAGAAGATGTGACTACCGCCGAGGATGCCTGCGCATTTTTGGAGGAACTATTGCTTGATGGCATGCCTTGCGATAGAGCGACTATGGTAGTTGGTGATGGCGATAGCTGTAGGATTGTGCGAAATATTGATTTGCATTCTAGCTATTTCGAGGCAGCAGGGCTTGCCGGCGATATGTACTATCAGCTATTGAAGGAATTTGTCGGCGGCGTGTTTGCAGATTCCGCTGTTGAAGTCTCCGGAGATTTTAGGGAGCAGATTGTTTTATCTTTGAAGAGCAGTTAGAAATAGAAATCATTGCAGGCACTAAGCTTGCGTGATACCAGTAGAGGCCCAGAGTGGGCCTCTATTTTTTATTTTGAGAGGTATCGGCGGTTCAGGGCAGTGCTCCTAGTTCATGGCGAAAAAGCTTATTCCTGACGCAGTTCATACCGACTCGTATGACGGCAGCGATAAGAAGGTTATCCCATTTGATAAGCTTGAAAGCTTCTTTAGGGAGTATTTGAAGTAAGACAAATACCTGGTAGATAAACAAGAAAATAAAAATATGATTATTTCTATGGAAGATTACTAGACACAATTAGTTGATAAGTGTAGAATAAATTCGTATTTTCGATACTAGTAACTTGCAGATTAGTGTTGAATTTGCAGTGATTTTAGTATGAATAATTAAGCAGCTATCATGGCTGCTTTTTTGTATAAAACAAATTGGTTATTGTGATGATTGCTAAAATATCGTATATACGTAGGAATAGTATTATTAGTACAATCGTAATTAATAGTTTTTCTATTATGATTATCTGAAGGAGAATACAGTGATAAATAAAAAGGGAGAGCTAGATGTAGAGGTTATAAAGCGTTTGAGCAAAAATGAGATGGATGACGCTGAATGCGAAATCCTTTTTACAGCTGCTCAGAAGAGCCAAAAACTATTTATAAAAAATATGTTGAAGAATAATATACCTTTGCATGCACTTGTTTCTGGGTTTAGGGGAACTGGTAAATCATCATTTGTAAAATATATTTTTTCTGATTATGAAAATAATAAAGATGTAATAGTTGTTAAGTTCAATACCACCCAGTATACAACATATGAGCATTTTCTCAGAAAAATAACTAGAGAATTATACTTAGCTTGCGAGAAAAAGTGGACGATAGATTCATTAAATGGTGAAAAACAAACAAATCAGGTAGAAGACTTTCTAAAAGAATATGATGGTTTAAAAAAGTTATATTTATCTACATTTTATGAAATGAAAGACTTCACAGATTATGAGGAGAATAGTACCTTTGAAACTAAAAAAACTGTCTCAAAAGGAGTTCAAGCTGATTGGATAAATGCATTTGAAAATGTTAAAGTGATATCTATTAGTATATTTTTAGGAGTGCTGCTCGGACTAATTAGTAATAACACTTTTTGGGGAAGACTGTTTATTGGATTAGGTATGGCAGTAGCTTTTGGTACTACTATATATCTGTATTATAAAAAAGAGACTACAAAAACTGATAGCTCAGTAAATCAACATAATAGTAAAGTGACAATTGAATCTATATATGATCAAGAAATCACAGAGTATTATTTTTTCCAAGAGCTAAAAACACTTGATGAAAACAATAAAAAGGTTGTATTTGTAATCGATGAGCTTGACAAACTGGATAATGAATGTGTAGGACGAATTATTAATGATTTGAAAAGTTTATTGTTATCACCATTCTGCAACTCGGTTCTTATTGGAGGTATTAACTTTGAAGAAGAACTATTATCAGAACAAAAAGGAATGGATAGAATAGCGACTAGTTTATTTAATTATCGTATTTACATGCCACTGGCTGAAACAAAGGATTATGAATTCTTAGCTAGCCATATCTTTAATGGAGTCAAAATAGATTTAATTAATGATAAGTCAGATTTTAGTAATCTAATAAAGATTCAAGCATTAGAATCTAAGGGAATAAAACGTACATTTATAAATAGCATCATTTCGAAGGCGGTTTTTTCTGAAGATGATAAAATGTATGAAATGGAATACTCTTCTGATTATATCGATGAAAAAGCAGCATTATTAGGATATTATAATGGCTTTACAGCACTAGAGGATGCTCTTGGACAGAAGCTTTTGGATGAGAGATTTCTTGAAAAAGATATTTCACTACAATATGGTTTGTATACCATATATTTTTTGGTTAACAACGATGATACGTCTTTAGAAATATCCGAAATAAGAATCAAAGTAGATTTGATAATACCGGATTATGACAATTCTTATATTCAGAAAATACTTTCGAAGAATCAGAGAGAGAAGATTATTGAAATTATATTAAATAGAAGTAGCGCAGAGAGTATTGCAGATAATCCAGATATAGTTAAACCTGAAGAGGATAGTAAAACAAGTGGTAATTCTGTTGCAAATGCTTTAAAGCATAATGACAAAAGAGTTTTTTCTAGTGGAGTAATAGAGAGAGTATACAATCTATTAAAAGATTCAAGAACTGGTTATACACCAACAGATGAATGCGATGATTATTGGAGAGAAAGCTTTGCTTCTTTTCAGTGGATGCTTGCAGATAATGGGATATTATTAGAAAAGAACGAGTTGAGTATAATAAGGGAAGTATATAGATTTATTTTTTATTTTTCTGTGTATTTAAGAGTGCCTATGAATTCTTTATGCAAAGCATATAATATGTTGTTTATGCATAAGTATTCAGATGATTTAGTTCTACGAAGTTCAACATTGTCTGATGAAAATAAATTATTAATAAAAATAATATCACACTGTAGAAGTAACAATAAAATACTAGGCGTAGAAGTTTTAAATAATCTTACAAAGCTTTGGTATTGCTTAAATCTTGAAGAAGAAGAGGGAAAAGCTTTTCTGATTCAAAATATGGAATTATACAATAAATTTATGCATAGAGGATTTGACATTGTAGACAAGTATAATCATTTAGCATTTGAGGTAAAGTACTATAAATCATCTGCGTATGCAATGAGATATCAACAAAGTATTGAGGATATGTTTGTGAAAGATATTTCTAATTACTCAGATTATTTATTATCGAATATCAAGAGAGTTGCCTGTATAGTGTTTGTATCACGTCAAAGTGAAGAATATTTGCGGGAAAATGATACAGAATTTGATATTAAGAACAAAAAGCTTAATATGAGCTTGTTTTACATCAGTTTGCAAGATTTTGACAGCTTTAGTTCGATGATGGGCGAGATGGAAGAATTTCTGTTAAGTTGATTTATCAATTAGGTTGTAGATATGATATATTTACGGGTCAGCCAATAGGCTGACCCTATTTTTAGTCACAAATTAATGATAGAATTCAGGCATGAGTCCCAAATAGGCTAGAGGAATAGATAAAATGATTGATGCCAAAGAATATATGATTCTTATCAAAGATGAGATTAAGACGAATCAGATTCTCTATTATAAATGGAATATTAAGACACAAAAACACGACATTACCTTTGATAATGGAAAAACGTTTTCTTATTTACAAGGTAATGTTGTTGTGATGCAAAATCCTAAGGTACTGAATCCTACAAACTATATTATCCGAAATAAAGAAGGAAAAGAGTTATTTGGTATTCAAGGTATCTATGAGTTCTCCAATAAATTTACTAAATACTGGCATATCGAATATAAGACTACGGCTCGTGATTACAATAAGTCTGATTTGATAATTAAGGAAAACTGTTTGGTAAATCAGAGAACAGCCAATGTATTTGATTATCTGAAAGAGGTGTCAGGGCTTAGTGTGTTACCTGGTTGCGATGAACCAATTCTGCGCAATTACTACGATAAAATCGATTTTGTAAGTGATACTTCGGCGTTGTTCTATTATTTAAATGGAAATGACAATATAAAAAAGTATCCAGTAGGTAATGTTATCTTTCCATTTGGATGTAATAAGAGTCAGTATCAAGCAGTTAAGAATGCCCTTGAAAATCAGATTAGCGTTATCCAAGGGCCTCCAGGGACTGGTAAAACCCAAACAATATTAAATATAATTGCAAATCTTCTGGTGGCAAATAAATCTATAATTGTAGTTTCTAATAACAATTCTGCTACAGCAAATGTACTAGAGAAACTGGCTAAGGAACAGTATGGAATGGATTTCTTAGTGGCATCGTTGGGGAGTAAGGATAATAAAAAGTCTTTTATAGATAGTCAAACAGGTCAATATCCAAATCTCTCTTCATGGTCAAAAAATGTAGAAGGCAGAGATATACCAGGTGAAATAAACCATATAGCTTCATTGCTACAGAAGGCATATCAACTTAAGGAAGATATAGCTAATCTTAAACAGATAAAACATGATGTAGAGCTAGAAGCGGAGTATTTTGAACAGTTCTATGATGAAAATGTAGATGATTTTAATGCCATAAAGATTAGAGGGAATATATCTTCTGAGAAAATTATGATGCTGTGGCAAGAGGTTCAGGATAGAGCTGACAGAGAGAAGAAGATGAGTCTCTTACAGAAAATCCGAAGCATTTTCGTCTATGGCATAGCAAATTGGGATTTTTACAAACAGGATTTATCAAAGATTATTTCTGTTTTACAGAGACTATATTATAAAAACAGGTTAAAAGAACTTGAAGAAGAACTGATAGGAAAAGAAAAGGAACTGGAAAAATCTAATGCGGCTGATGAAAAAATATTAGAGAAACAGTCATTAGAATATCTGAAGTCGATACTTGAAAAGAGATACGATTGGCGTAATGATAGAGTGATTTTTGCCGAGGATGATTTATATAACAAATCTTCAGATGTATTGCAAGAATATCCGATAGTGCTAAGCACTACCTTTTCAGCTAGAAGTAGCCTAAATCCAAGGACAACAGAATATGATTATGTAATTATGGATGAGGCCTCGCAGGTTGATGTTGCTACTGGTGCATTGGCACTCTCTTGTGCTAAGAATGCAGTTATTGTGGGTGATTTGAAGCAATTATCTAACGTTGTGCCACAGGACGTTCAGGAACAGGCCAATACTATTTTTGAAAAATATGCTTTGCCTGAGGCGTATGATTATGGTCATAACAGTTTCCTGAAATCGGTTATAAAATTGCTTAAGAATGTTCCGTCTACACTTCTAAGAGAACATTATAGATGCAATCCACTAATAATAGATTTTTGTAACAGAAAATTCTATGATAATGAACTTGTTATTATGACTGAAAATCACTCGGTGGATAAGCCATTGAAGGTTTATAAAACAACTCCAGGCAATCATGCACGAGAAGGTGGACTTCTTAATGAACGTCAGATTGATGTAATAAAAGAAGAAGTATTACCAGAGCTGGGGATGGAGCTTGATGAAATAGGTATAGTTGCTCCATATAACAAACAAGTAAATGCTATAAAAAGAGCTATACCTGGTGTGGATGTGGCAACAGTTCATAAGTATCAAGGTCGTGAAAAAGATGCTATCGTAATTACGGTAGTCGATGATTATAATCAGGGATTTATGGAGGATTCAGATCTTCTTAATGTTGCAATCTCTAGAGCGAAAGATAAGTTGGCTATAGTCATTTCTGGAAATCCTATGCCTAATACTGGCAATATAGCAGACTTGGTATCGTATATACGATATAACAACATGGACATTGTAGAAAGCAAGGTATATTCAGTTTTTGATTATTTATATAAACAGTATGCTCAACAACGTTGGATTTACTTAAAGAACCATAGACGTATTTCGCAATATGATTCTGAAAATCTTATGTATGTGCTATTATTAGATATCTTACAGGATTATCCATTTCTTGACATAGCTTGTTTTACTCATTTATACAGTGTGATAAAAGATGTATCACTTCTTACAGATGATGAAGCTAGATATGCTTTTAACCCGGCTACCCATATAGACTTTTTACTATTTAAAAAGCTTGGTAAGACTCCATTTCTGGCTATAGAAGTAGATGGATTCAACTATCATAAACAGGGTACGGTACAACATGAAAGAGATTTGAAAAAGAATTCCATTCTAGAAAAATGTGGACTCCCACTTTTGAGGTTGCCTACAAATGGTAGTGGCGAGAAGGAAAAGATAATAGCCGCTATTAAGCAGTCCTACTAGCTACACAGAAAAAATCTTTCACAGATAGTAGTCAAAAAACAACTTACTACTATCTGTGATTAAAAGATAGTATCTAGATAGTAGCCATGCACAAATGCCTTACTATCTACAGTCATAAAAACTCTCACAGATAGTAACTCGGTCAACACACGTTACTATCTGCAGGACTAAAATTCTAAACAGGTAGTAACCCTGCCCAAAACCCTTACTATCTAAACGCCTAAAATCCCCCGCAGATAGTAGCCCACTAACAAAACACTACCTCCCAACACTGCAAATTCTATTCTAGATAGTAGTCGATTCGAAAAAGCCCATCCCGTTATCTAAAAATTTCATCAAATATTACAGATGTTACGAAATAATTAAGAAAAAATTTTTTATTCATTGCAAAATAAGCGTTTTTCGGGGTTCTGCGAGAGGCCGGGAAACCAGTGGATTTGTGGGATTATCCAGTATAACTCCACAACCATTTAGTGATGTGAAAAGTGCCACAAAAATTACATCTAGCCGTTGCGAGATGTAATTTTTTTTGTTAGACTACCGACTTTGTGAAAGAGAGGTAGTTATTTATGAAAGGATTCAATTCAAATGACATTCGATCGGGCCGCCTGGCCTGTAGTTTAACTTTAATCGCATCACTATTATTAATCAGATATTGCCACTGCTACATACGAAGCTATGCAATGCCAATTGAGGCAGAAGATTCGCAGGTTGAAGAGACAATAACCATTGAAAACATCGAAATATTAAATCAGATAAATGAAGCTGCTGAACAGGTAATTGAAGAGGAAGAGGCAGCGTTAGCAGAGGCTGAGGCAGCCCAGGAAGCGGTAGAAAAAACTGAATACACAATACCAAGCAGTTTTGTAAACCCTAAAACTGGAAACACTGTAAGCTATAAAGGTGGAAAAACAATTGAGCGCTCTAGTAAGATTACTTACGGTGAGGCAGGCGAAATCAACAGATTAGCATCCCCTGACCAGGACGGATTCATGATGTTAGATGACAGATATCTAATCGCCGTTGGTAGCCGTTTTGATACTGAACCAGGTCAGTATATGGATTTGGTTTTGGAAAATGGAGTTGTAATACCATGTATTATGGGCGATTTAAAAGCCGACCAGGATACAGATAGCACTAACACATTTACTTATCATTCTAGATGCTGCTCAGAGTTTATTATAGATAAAAATACAATACGTTCAGACATATATAAGCGTGGAAATGCCTCATTAAAAATGAGCATGTGGGACTCACCAGTAGTATCCATTATTGTATATGAAGACTTTTACGAAGAGGCCTAAGGCCTCTTTTTAAATTTGTTGCTAAATTATAACAATGAGGGTATAATAGCAAGAGTTTTTGTTTTGAAGGAGTATAACATGAGAATAGCAGTTACATATGAGAATGGCCAGGTGTTCCAGCACTTTGGACATACAGAACAGTTTAAGATTTACGAAGTAGAAGATGGCAAGGTAGTATCATCCCAGGTTATCGGTTCTGATGGACAGGGACATGGTGCTTTAGCAGGTCTTCTTAGCAATAATTCAATAGACGTACTTATTTGCGGCGGTATCGGTGGTGGAGCTCAGGCTGCACTTACAGAGCACGGAATTGAGCTTTGCGCTGGCGCATCTGGAGATGTTGATGCAGCAGTAGAAGCATACCTTAAGGGTGAGCTTATTAACACAGGCGTTAACTGCGACCATCACGGTGAGGGCCATACATGTGGCGACCACGAAGAAGGTCACAGCTGTGGCGGATGCCATTCTAAGCCTGCATTCGAGGGTAAGAACGTTGGTAAGACATGCCGTACACACTACAGAGGTACATTTAACGATGGTACACAGTTCGATTCATCATACGACAGAGGCGAACCACTTGAATTCGTTTGTGGTGCTGGAATGATGATTAAGGGCTTTGACAAGGCTGTAGCTAACATGGAAGTTGGCGAGAAGGTTGATGTACACCTTATGCCAGAAGAAGCATATGGACAGCGTGACGAAGAAGCTATCGTTACTTTAGAAATTGCAGAGCTTCCAGGTTCAGAGGAGCTTGTAGTTGGTCAGCAGGTATATTTACAGGATCCATACGGCAGACCATTCCCTGTTAAGGTTGTTGCCAAGGATGATATTAACATCACTCTTGATGCTAACCATGAAATGGCAGGAAAAGAACTTAACTTCACAATTGAGCTTGTAGAAGTAAAATAAAAAATAGACATCTAATCCATTGGATTAGATGTCTAACCATTTTTTAATAGCCACAGCAACACCGTCTTCATCATTTGATGGAGCAATATAATCGGCCCATTCCTTTGTTTCGGCTTGGGCGTTATCCATTGCAACGGCAAGACCTGCGTAGCGCATCATCGGAATATCGTTGTAGCCGTCACCGCAGGCAATCAAAGCCTTTCTGTCGATGTTCAGCTTATTTAGCAGAATGTCCAAAGAAGAGGCTTTTTCTATACCCTGAGGCATTATCTCAAGGAAGAATGGCTCTGAAAAAAATATGGTAAGGGCACCATTAAGCTTTTCGTTAAGCTGAGCCTCTACTTGTCTTAAAACCTTGTGCTCACCTGTGCATAGGAATTTAACAGGTGGATTAAGCTGAGCCTCCTCAGCCAAATGAAATACTTCCCTAACAGGTATATTATTAATTCTGGCTTCTAGCTGTACATATTCATCATCCTTATTAGTGGTGATGATACCTTCTGAATCGTAGGTTAGCGCAGTAACAGAATTCTTGTTAGCAATGCGCACAATATCTGCATAATAATCCATAGGTACGCTTTCTCTACGAAGAACTTCATCTGTTTTACAGTCGATAATCATTCCTCCATTATATGAAAGAATATATCCACCGTACTCACGCAAATGCAGCTGCTCGGCAATCTTTTTGACGCCAGGAACTGGACGTCCTGATGCAAGGATGATTTTCACACCAGCCTTGGCAGCCTTCATTATTGTTTCCTTATTGTTTTTACTAATCTCTTTTTTACTATTTAAAAGAGTTCCATCTAAATCTAGTGCAATAGCTTTATATTTCATAAAAAACATCTTAGCAATCACTGCTTAATTCGTCAATCACTAGTTTTCCACGTAATACACTCTTTTAGAGCTTCCAGAGGAATCGTCGCCTGTTTCTTTGGCTTCCGCTAAAAGAGCCTTAAAATCGGCGATATCGCGGCCAGAATCATAAGGTGTAACATATACGGCATATACTACATGATTATTGTTCGTATTTAGTATCATTGCCACATGGGCGTAGTACTGTTTTTCCTCCATAGTTCCGGTGTAGGTGTACAGAAATGTTTTGATGCCATCTATATAGGTAGTTTCTGATGACAGCCTTTTAGCATCTGGCACTATGGAAACAGCCAATTCATCAATCTTTTCGTATAGAACGGATTCACTTAGAAAGTAGGATACCCACAGATGGTCCAATGCTTCATTTCCTAATATAATAGTAGAATTTTCTGAAATGGTTAATGATTCAGATTGTTCATAATTAGAAGGAATGGCAAAGGTAATGCCGCCAGTGCTATAGGATACAGCATCCTCCATAGATATAGAGGTTGAAGTTACCGATTCAGCTGAAGAATCTGCCGATGGGTTATTACCAGATTTTTTTGACAGTCTATAATATAGAAGAAAGACAATCAAAATAGAGATAGCTATGATGACCAATAACATGATAGTAGCGAACCTAGAGTTATCTCTTTCAACATCTTCAAATTCCTGTTTATTTACCGCATTACTCAATAGGAAAATCCTCCTGTATATATGGTATATTTTCTTTGTAAATTATCAATGAATAATCTGTGAAAATAATCTATGGTCAGATAATATCTGATATATTTTAAAGTAGCTTTATAGTCAAATGTCTTAATTTCGAGGAGAACCTGAACTATGGATGGGACTAAGAAAAGAGGAACACTAAAAACTACTTTAGTTGCAGTTATTCTTACTGCGGTAATCGTCACTGCAGGAATCATTACACTGTTTTCGATTTTTAATACAATCAAGACAAATAATGAATCCACAGAGGCATACAGTTCTCGTCTATTGGAGGATGTAGAATCTCAGCTTAGATATGAGACTGAGGAAGCTATGAGTATCTGCCAGGTTATGTATGCCAGATATCAGGCAGGGGAAATGTCTCTAGAACAGGCTAAGAAGGAATCTGCAGATATTATCAGAGAGCTTCGTTATAACGAGGGTAGTGGATATTTCTGGGTTGATACCTCTGAAGGTGTTAACGTGGTTCTTCTTGGACGTGATACAGAAGGTCAGTCACGTTGGGATTTAACAGATTCCAGCGGAAACAAATTCATCCAGCAGATGATTCAAAACGGTATGCAAGAGGGCGGTGGATATACACAGCTTATGTTTGCAAAGCCAAATGAAACAGAAGAACTTCCAAAGATTAACTATACAGCATACTATGAGCCATTTGACTGGGTTATGGGTACTGGTGTGTGGATTGATGATTTAGAGGCACTTGAGAAGGAATTCGTTGCTCATCAGCACCAGGCTTTAATTACAAGTGTGGTTCAGACAATTATTGTTCTTATCGTACTTATAGCAGTAGGTGCGTTTATAGCATTCTACTTTGGCTCAAGAATTACTCAGCCAATCGCTCTTGCTACAAATCAGATGGTAAGAATGTCCAACAGTGATTTTACCGAAACTGACGAATTAGCAGAGGTAAGAAAGCTTGTAACTCATAATAATGAAATCGGCGCTATTTCTGAAGCTCTTGATTTGATGCATTCTAATATAAGAAATCTTATGCTTCAGATTTCCGATACTACATCATCTGTTGCAGCAGCATCTGAAGAGCTTTCAGCATCAGCTACACAGTCGGCAGAGGCCAGTGAAATGGTTGCTACTTCTTGTACAAATGTTGCAACATCCTGCTCAGGACAGATTAATGCTGTTACAGGTGCTAGTAATGAAACAGATTCCTTCGTTATCAACATGGAGAACTTCAAGGAAGCTATCAATCGTTCTGGCGATATGATTAAGGCTACAAATGAAGCAGCTATCAATGGCGCTGCTGATATGACAAACGCAACTGAGATGATGAATACCATCAGAGAATCAGTTGAAAATACAGCAAATGTTGTTGAGGACCTTGGCGAGAGTCTTAAGAGCATCGATGAATTCGTTGTTACTGTTGCAGAAATCGCCAGCCAGACTAATCTTCTTTCTCTTAACGCTTCAATCGAGGCTGCAAGAGCAGGTGAGATGGGTAAAGGCTTCGCAGTTGTTGCCAGTGAGATTTCAAAGCTTGCTGACGAGTCTAACCAGGCAGCACAGAAGATTAACGAGCTTATTGCAGGCATCATGAAAAACTCTCAGGAAGCTGTTTCAGCTATGCGTCAAGGCGCAGAAGAGGTTGTTAACGGTTCTGATCTTGTTAACGAGGCCGGTGAAACCTTTAACAACATCGTTAATATGGTTAACTCTATTTCAGAGGAATCAAACACAATGAGTTCTATCGTAGATCAGCTTTCAGGTGGAACAGATACAATTGCTAAGAATATACATGAAATCGAGCAGATGAGTATTGCAGTAGCAGATGAGACATCTAACGTTTCTGCAGCATCAGAACAGCAGACAGCATCTTCTTATGAGGTTGCTCAGGCATCTGACAGATTGGCAGGAAATGCACAGGAGCTTCAGGACTTTGTTGCAAGATTCTCTCTATAATACTCCATTCTAAAAAAACTAGACTAAGGAGCAAATAGTATGGATTGGATTGTTGTTAATGTTTTCGTGTGCATATTCGGATTGGCGCTTTTGGCGGGGCTTCCGGCATTCTTTGGTTGGAAGAACACCATGCAGGCTACCAAGGAGCAGTATGCTAACACATTAAAGGAGTTGGCCAAGCTTGATAAGCAGTACATGCCTCACACTAATCAGCTTAACAAAAATCTTAATACCATTAATTATTGGTTAAAGACAGGGAAGGACCCAACCGAATCCGAGGAGGAATCGGAGAAAGCTGAGCAGGAGGACAGATTTTTCAAAGGTCTGATGAATCCGGTGGAAGCCAAGAAATGGAAGGACGCAGTAAAAAAGGCTAAGCAGGAGGATTTGGAGGATTTTGATATTAAGTCCATCCGAGTGAACGAATTTGATGTGAAGAATATGGAACCATGTGATGTTGGACAGACGGATATGAAGTTCTATTATTCCGATGACTTTGGCGAAAACATTTATTATTGCATCAATCCTGACGCAGTATCAAAGCGATTATATAGGCATTTGGTATTTTTCACTACAGCCAGAACTACAAATATACCTCTTGTCTATCCATACAAATATGAGGGGGCACAGATGCTTTCTCTTTACGCACATCCAGCCCAAACCGTATGGTTTTTGCAGAACTGGAAGCTGATAAGAGAGGGCTTAGAGTCGGGTAAGATAGAAGTGCCAGAAATTGATGAATCCGTAACTGACGAATTTGATTTATAAAATAACGAGCCAACAGGTAATGTAACCTGTTGGCTCGATTTAGTTTAATTAACCTTCTACAGAGTAGTTAGGAGCTTCCTTTGTGATGTGAATATCATGTGGATGAGATTCCTTAAGGGATGCAGCAGAAATCTTAACGAACTTGCCACGCTCCTGAAGCTCTGGGATAGTAGGGCAACCACAGTAACCCATACCAGAACGGATACCACCGATAAGCTGGAAGATAACGTCCTCAAGGCTTCCCTTGTAAGCAACACGTCCTTCAACACCTTCTGGAACAAGCTTCTTAGCACCTTCCTGGAAGTAACGGTCCTTAGAACCATT
>CACYLQ010000037.1 GCA_902775195.1 uncultured Pseudobutyrivibrio sp. | reverse complement strand
AGTCCTCCATATAAGAATGTTCCAGCAGTTGATAACAAGAATCCTGATGTGACAGAGGTAGTTCATGTCGCTCAAGGAGATTTGACAGGAGTATATAATGCAGACCATTCTGTAAAGGTGTATGCAGGTATCCCTTATGCAAAGCCACCAGTTGGTGAGCTTCGTTTTAAGGAGCCACAGGCACCAGAAGGCTGGGATTCAGTCAGAGCCTGCGATGCTTTTGGCCCAATGGCGATGCAGCCTAGAAGCAATACATTATATGACAGCCTGTCCCATATCCTTGGTTGGCACGATTATCAGGTAAAGCTTGGTGATGAATATATAGAACCAATGAGAGAGGACTGTTTATATCTTAATGTTTTTGCCCCAGAGGATATGGGGGACGAGCCACTTCCTGTTATTTTTTACATCCACGGAGGCAGCCTTACCACAGGTCAGTCTTCTTACACAGAATATCGTGGAGAGGATTTGGCAAAAAGAGGAGTTATATTTGTAAACTTCGCATATCGTCTTGGTGTGTTTGGATATTACACTGCTGATGATTTGAAAGAAGAATCACCAAATAATACTACAGGAAACTATGGTCTGTTAGATCAGATTGCAGCCTTGAACTGGGTAAAGGACAATATAGCAGCATTTGGTGGAGACCCTGACAGAATCACTATTGCAGGAGAATCTGCTGGTTCATCCAGTGTTAATGCTATTTGCGTTTCTCCACTTACAGAAGGCTTATTTAACTACGCTATCGCAGAATCCAGTGGAATACTTGCCTACAAGCCATTCCATACCTTTAGAGACTATTCTGAGGCTATAGAACAGGGCGATATGGTGCGAGAGGAATTTAAGGCCAAATCTTCAATGGAGCTTAGAGATATTCCCGCAGAAGAGCTTGTGAAAACCGCTAGTAATCAGTCAGCTATGACAGTAGATGGCTATGCCATAGTAGAACAGCCATATCTTACCTATGAAAAGGGTGAGAATCACGAGAAGGCTCTTTTAAATGGATTTAATGCCAAGGAGGCAGATGCATTTAATCTCGGCATAAAGGCAACAGCTGAAAATTACGAAGAGCTTCTTGCAGAGGATTTGGGGGATTATGCTTCAGATATGGCAAAGGTAGTGCCACCTGATTCGCCTCAGCGTGACCAGCATTTTATTGTAGATGCTATGGGAGATGCAAAGGGAGCCTTGAATCAGGCCTATTCTGCAATATGGTTTAGCTATTCCCATTATCTATGGAACAACTATATGGTTAAACAGGGAAAGCCTGCTTACGAATATTATTTCACAAAGACAAACAACAGCCTGTCTAATTATCATGCAGGAGAGATACCATACGCCTATGGAAACCTTTGGAGACATCCTGGTCTTTATAATGAGGATGACTATAAGCTTTCAGATATGATGCAGCAGTATTTTGTAAATTTTGCTAAAACCGGGGACCCAAACGGCGAAGGATTACCAAAATGGGAAGCAAGAACTGTTGGCAATAATCAGCTTTTACAGCTGGACACAGAGATAAAAATGACAGAGGACCCAAACGAAAAGCTGTATGATATTATCGACAAATATGAAGAATCCTTAAAATGATTAAATTCATAGAGAAAAAGTGGAAAGGTTATTGTATACTGTTGTTGAGGGATTAGAGGGAGAGTAAAATGACCTTTTCAGATTTGAATTTTATTTTTAGATTGTTACCAATCTTTTTACTTATATACTATATTGTTCCTGCTTCTTTTAGAAAGTGGGTACTTCTATTAGGCAGCCTTGGCTTCTATTATCTTAATGAGCCAAGGCTGATTTTAGTGCTTGCAGTTATGACCTGCGTGAACTGGATTTTCGCCCAGGTTATTAGTAAAACTCACAGCAAGCTTGCACTTGGAACAGTTGTTATTTTAAACGCAGCAACCTTGTGCTTCTTTAAGTTTGCAAAAATAGGCTTTGGCCTATCTGTAATTATTCCACTAGGTCTAAGCTATTACATTTTCAAAATGATTTCCTATCAGGTGGATTTGTACAAAGGCAAAATCCAAAGTGTCAGCTTTATTAATATGGCTAACTATTTTGTGATGTTTCCCCAGATTATCGCAGGACCAATAGCTAGAGAAAGCTATGTTGAAGAAAATATCTTTTGGCAAAAATCTGATGCAAAAATCTTAAATCAGATAGAAGAGGGGCTGAAATTTTTTGTTATTGGTTTATTTATGAAGCTTATCATAGCAGACCACTTAGCAGTGCTTTGGAGTGATTTAAAGGTAATCGGCTATGAAAGTATCTCTACACCACTTGCATGGCTTGGAGCTTATGCATATTCATTGAATCTGTATTTTGATTTCTGGGGCTATTCTCTTATGGCTGCAGGAATTGGTGTGATGCTTGGATTTCCTTTTATCAGAAACTTTAATCAGCCTTATTTTTCTGCATCTATATCAGAGTTTTACAGAAGATGGCACAGCACTCTTGGTGAATGGTTTAAGGATTATGTTTATTTCCCACTTGGGGGTAGCAGAAAGGGACAAATTCGCACTGTAATTAATCTTATTGTAGTATGGCTTCTTACAGGAATTTGGCATGGGTATACTCTTAACTTTTTAATATGGGGCATGTCTATTTGCTGCATCATTATTTTTGAAAAGCTATTTCTTAGCCGCTTTCCAAAGCTTTTTGCTGTAATTGGTCGTATAAATGTGCTTGTGATTATTCCTATTACATGGGTTGTTTTTGCTATTCATTCTGTAGGAAACCTGCGTTTATATCTACTTAGAATGTTTCCTGTGATTGATATTTCAGTTGCAGTTAATAAAAATGATGTATTTTATTACCTGAAGGATTACTGGCTATTTCTTATGCTAGGTATCGTATTTTCGATACCAGTATTTACTAGTCTATTCAAAAAGTATAAGGACAACGTAATCACAGTCTTTATTATTTTTGCAATGTTTTGGATTAGTATTTTCAGCCTGTCTAATTCAGCTGGAAATCCATTTATGTATCTTAGATTTTAGGTGGTGCTATGAGAATAAAGGGTTTTCTATTATTTAGTTTAATTGCAATTTCATCGGCAGGTATTTCTGCCACGTCCTTTTGTTTAAAGGATACGGTATATAGGGACTATTATGGCAATATAATAAAAATGCCTATGGAAGCAGTGGCTTTCAAGGCTATGGCAGATGGAGTTTATCCATGGTCAAAGGTAGAATTACAAAGCGCTTCTGAGGAACAGGGTAAGGACAACATTCCAGAAGCAGTTGTTGATACAGCAGAAAAAGAAAAAGAGTTTACAACAGTTGATGATTCATATTTTGATGATGCATTATTTATCGGAGATTCCAGAATGGTTGGATTATCTCAGTATTGCGAGGCCATAGATTCCAGAGCTACTTTTTTTGCTCAAAAATCTCTTACCATTTTTGATATTAGAAATAAGGAATGGATAGAGGATGAGAATGGAAATAAAATGTCTATTGCAACAGCCTTGGCAGGAAAGCACTACAAAAAAATCTATCTGATGGTAGGCATCAATGAACTTGGAACAGGCGATGAAGAAAGATTTAGAGAAGTCTATTCACAGGTTATCCAGGGATTAAAATATCTTCAGCCTGATGCAACGATTTTTATTAGCAGTATCATGCATGTATCAGAAGAGAAGAATAATACTGATGCTTTATATAACAACACAAATATTAATATTAGAAATGATGCTATAAAAGGATTGGCAGATAATCGCAAAGTCTTTTATTTGGATATTAACGAAGCGGTGGATGATGAGAATGGTAATCTTAAAGCTGAAACCACGGGAGATGGAGTGCATTTAAAGGGCGCTTGCTACGAGCCATGGCACCAGTATTTACTAGAGCATGGAGTGGAATAAAGGACAGTAATTGGAGTGTGTCAGAATATTCAGATATAGAGCTTAAAAATTCGACACTTTAATTTGCAAAAAAGTGTTGACGAAATGAGCTTTGGGGGTTATTATTTACTAGTCGTCGCGAGAGAGCAACATCAATCGAAAGACATGCGGAAGTGTCGGAACTGGCAGACGAGCAAGACTAAGGATCTTGTGGCTATTGCAGTCGTGCGGGTTCAAGTCCCGCCTTCCGCACTAATGTTAATAATTCTTATTGACATTAATCAGTTGCGGTGGTAACATATCACTCGTGTCGAAAGACAAAACAATTTATATCGTGCGCGGAAGTGTCGGAACTGGCAGACGAGCAAGACTAAGGATCTTGTGGCTATTGCAGTCGTGCGGGTTCAAGTCCCGCCTTCCGCACTAAACCTAGGTTGAAAAAACCTAGGTTTTTTTTATTCAAAAAAAGGATATCCTTTTTTTCTATGTAATATGTTTTATAGGAGTGTCGATTAATGCATAAAAGGGAGGGTAAAATGGGCACAATTAGAGAAATGATAGAGCAGATGGAGAAGGAGACTCTTAGCCCTTATGCTACACAGAGCATTAATTCTCGCGGACGTGAGAAGGACGAGCCACAGTGTGATATCAGACCTTTATTTCAAAGGGATAGGGACAGAATCCTTCACAGCAAGGCGTTTCGTCGTCTTAAGAATAAGACGCAGGTTTTTCTTACTCCTCAGGGTGATCACTACAGAACCAGATTATCTCATACCCTCGAAGTTTCACAGAATGCCAGAACTATAGCAAAAGCTCTTAGACTAAATGAGGATTTAGTTGAGGCGATAGCGCTTGGTCATGATTTGGGACATACACCATTTGGCCATGCGGGTGAGGCACAGCTTAATGCTATGTGCTCTACTGGTTTTGTGCATTCCGAACAAAGCGTGCGCATTGTTGAAAAGTTAGAAAAGGGCGGTCAGGGTCTTAATCTTACATGGGAGGTTCGTGATGGAATCCGCAATCATCAGACCAGCGGACATCCAGCCACACCGGAAGGACAGATTGTCAGATTATCCGATAAGATTGCCTATGTTAACAGCGATATTGATGATGCCATCAGAGCACACATCCTTACTGAGGATGATATTCCAATGGAAATCAGAAAGACTCTTGGTATGACATCAGCAGTTCGACTTGATACTCTTATTCACAACGTTATCATCGAAAGCAAGGATAGCCCAGTGATTAAAATGTCACCGGAAGTAGAGGAGGCCATGTCTGATCTTCGTAGCTTCTTATTTGCAAATGTCTATAAGGATTCTATTGCAAAGACAGAAGAGGTAAAGGCTAAGCGTATGATTCGCGAATTATACGAATATTACACCTACCATTTCGAGGAGCTTCCTGATAGATACAGAGCTATGGAAGAGGAAGGCACCAGCCAGGAACGCATTATATGTGACTACATTTCTGGAATGACAGACCAATACTGCATTACAAAATTCAACGAATACTTTATGCCAAAGGCATGGGTAGTTGATGGATTTTAATAAATAAATAATTTTTCGGGAGAATAAATGCCTTATTATTCTGATGAAATCATCGAAGAAGTTCGTTCCAGAACAGATATCGTCGATGTGATTTCAAGATATGTAAACTTACAAAAAAAGGGCAGCCAGTATTTTGGCTTATGTCCCTTTCATAATGAAAAGACAGGCTCATTTTCAGTAAGCCCCCAGAAGCAAATGTATTATTGCTTTGGTTGTGGCGCGGGAGGTAATGTTTTCAGCTTCCTTATGGCATACGAAAACATGACCTTTAAAGAAGCTGTTGAAGAGCTTGCCCCTAAATGCGGAGTTACATTGCCACAAAGGGAGATGACCTATCAGGAAAAGCAAAGAGCAGATAAAAGGACCAGACTTTTTGAAATTAACAAAGAAGCTGCAGCCTATTATTACAAAATGCTTCGCTCACCTGAAGGACAGCAGGCGCTTGGCTATTTCACAAAGCGAGAGCTTACTGCAGAAACCCTTCACAAATTTGGGCTTGGTTGCACCAGCAAATATTCCGATTCCTTGTACAAATATCTTAGAAGCAAGGGCTATGAGGATAACATCCTTAAGGACTGCGGTCTTGTAACTATAGACGAAAAACGTGGAGGCCATGACAAATTCTGGAACAGAGCAATGTTTCCTATATTTGATGCCAACGGTAAAGTAGTAGCCTTTGGTGGTCGTGTAATGGGAGAGGGCGAACCTAAATATCTAAACTCGCCAGAAACGGAAATCTTCAACAAATCAAAAACACTTTTTGGTTTGTATTTCGCTAGAAAGACCAGACGCGAACAGTTTATACTATGCGAAGGCTATATGGATGTTATATCCCTTCACCAGGCAGGCTTTGACAATGCTGTAGCATCACTTGGTACAGCCCTGACAGAAGGCCATGCAGGTATGCTAAAACGATACGTTAAGGATGTTTATCTTAGCTATGATTCCGACGGGGCAGGACAAAAGGCAGCTCTTAGAGCAATACCTATTCTTAAGAATGCTGGAATTTCCTGCAGGATTATCAATATGTCCCCTTACAAGGACCCAGACGAATTCATAAAGGCTCTTGGCCCAGAAGAATACGAAAAACGTATTTTGAATGCGGAAAACAGCTTTATGTATCAGGTCAGAATGAAGGAAAAGAATTACGACCTTACTGACCCAGAGAAGAAATCAGATTTTCAAAAGGAAGTAGCCAGAATGATAGTCACTGAATTTCCTACTCAGCTCGAGAGGGAAAACTACACTGAATCAGTGGCGGCAAGATTTAACATTCCAAAGGCTGCCCTTGGAAAATATATATTAGAGCTTGGACAATCAGGTATTACGGCCAAATCATCATCTGCTTCAAGAGAAAGCAGGGCTTCCAACAAAAAGCCAAAGGATGACGGCATGAAAATGTCACAGCGTCTGTTACTTACCTGGCTTGTAGAACAGCAGGATATTTATCCTAAGATAAAGGATTATGTTGCCCCAGATGATTTTGAAGAAGGGGTATACAAAAAGGTCGCAGATGAAGTATTTGCCAGCCTTAGCGAAAACAAACCTGTTGATACAGCTCGCATCGTTGACATGTTTATGGAGGACGATGAACGAAAAACAGTTGCGGCTCTTTTCAACACCACTGTTGGGGAGCTGACAGATAATACGGATCTTAGTAAGGCCCTTAAGGAAACCTTACTTAGAATAAAAAAGAATTCACTTGAGCTTGCTCAGAAAAGCGGCACAAATCTTAAGGCTTTAGTGGAAGGTAAAAAGCAACTACAGCGTCTTGAACGCTTAGACATTTCAATCTAGAAAGGAATAAAAATGGCAAAAAAGAAAGTTGACGAATTAATCGAAAACGGAGATTTAAAGGCTGCTGCTGATGCGTTTTTAGCAGAGGCTGACGCAGCAGAGGAAGAAGATAACGATGCAGAGGCTGATGACAAAGATGTTGACTTCGGCGATATGGAAGAAATCTCAGTAGAAGACCTTGAGTTTAACGAGCATGATTTTGATAACATCGATGAGAAGGAAGATGACGACGATGTTGATGAATTTTTAGCTTCAGTTGGAGCAAAGACTACTGTTGATGAAGATAACGATGATGTAGATGATGACGATGAGGATTCATTTGGCAGCGATGAGCTTGACTTAAAGGTTGCAGAGCTTGTTAAGATTGCTAAGTCTCAGAAGAGCATCATTGAAGATTACGAAATCTCAGAGTTCTTAAAGGACTACAAAATCGATGCTAAGCAGATGGAACGCATCCTTACATATCTTGATAAAAAGGGAATCGATGTAAACTTCTCATCAGGCCCTTCAGATGCGCTTTTACTTGCAAGTGATGATGAGGATATGGATGACATCGATATGTCAGTTCCAGATTCAGTCAGCATCGAGGACCCAGTTCGTATGTACCTTAAGGAAATCGGTAAGGTACCACTTCTTTCTGCTGAGGAAGAGGTTGAGCTTGCACAGAGAATGGAAGACGGCGACCAGGAAGCTAAGAACAAGCTTGCTGAGGCAAACCTTCGTCTTGTTGTTTCTATTGCTAAGCGTTACGTTGGACGTGGTATGCTTTTCCTTGATCTTATTCAGGAAGGTAACCTTGGTCTTATGAAGGCTGTAGAAAAGTTCGATTATCACAAGGGATACAAGTTCTCTACATATGCTACATGGTGGATTCGTCAGGCTATCACACGTGCTATCGCTGACCAGGCTCGTACAATCCGTATTCCTGTACATATGGTAGAAACAATTAACAAACTCATCAGAGTTTCTAGACAGTTATTACAGGAGTATGGCCGTGAACCAACTCCAGAAGAGATTGCTGAGGCAATGGGTATCACAGTAGACAGAGTACATGAAATCCTCAAGATTTCTCAGGAGCCAGTATCTCTTGAGACACCTATCGGTGAAGAGGAAGATAGCCACCTTGGTGATTTCCTTCCAGATGAAAACGTACCAGTACCAGCAGAGGCTGCAACATTTACACTTCTTAAGGAACAGCTTCACGAGGTTCTTGATACACTTACAGAGCGTGAACAGCGCGTTCTTATCCTTAGATTTGGTCTTGAAGATGGTAAGGCCCGTACACTTGAGGAAGTAGGTAAGGAATTTAACGTTACACGTGAGCGTATTCGTCAGATTGAAGCAAAGGCTTTAAGAAAGCTTCGTCATCCAAGCCGCAGCCGCAAGCTTAAGGACTACTTAGACCAGTAAAATAAAACAAAAATAAATAAACAGAATAGACATAAATAAATGATAAAATTATCGGATAGATTACAAATTATATATGACATGGTGCCTAAGTGCCACACCGTTGCAGATGTTGGTTGTGACCACGGTTATCTTACTATTGCACTACTAGAATGTGGAAAAGTAGATAAGGCTATAGCGATGGATGTGAATAAAGGTCCTCTTAATTCAGCAAAGGAAAATGTTAGCTTATATGGCCTTAGTGATAATGTAGATTTTAGATTATCAGATGGACTTAAAAAGCTATCAGCTTCCGAGGCTGATGTCATATGTATTTGTGGTATGGGTGGCGCACTTATTACTAGAATATTAGATGCAGGGCTGACTGTTGCTAAAACTGCTACCACATTAATTTTAGAACCACAGTCAGAGTATGATAAGCTACGAGAATTTTTAGTGCGTAATCATTTTTCATTTTTAGATGAAGAGCTTTGCATGGAAGAAGGCAAAATTTACCCAATAATTAAAGTTAGCTATGAACCAGATTCTTCGGTTAGTCTTAATGCTGACGAATTGGAATATGGCCCTATAATTATCAAGAAAAGACCGCCTCTTTTTGAACAGCTTCTTGGGAAAAACAAAAATGAATACTTGTCTATTCTAGAAAAGTTAGAAAAAAAAGATACAGCCAGTGATTCACCTATACATAAAAGAATAGAAGAGCTTAAGGATGAATTAGACCGCATTCAAAGGCTCACCCTTTAAAACGGAGGAATAACTATGGCTAAACTAATCATCAACGGAAAAGAAGAGACTTATGAAGATGGTATCAAGTTATTAGATATTGCAAGGTTCCACAAGGATGCTTACAGGGACGACATTGTGCTTGCGAAATACAATGGAGGTCTTACAGAATTAAGCAAGGCAGTTAACGAAGATGCCGAAGTTGAGTTTTTGACCACCGCAGATAAGGATGGAAGAAGAGCTTACAGACGAAGTGTTGTTTTCTTACTTCAGAGAGCTTTGATGAGTGCTTATCCACACCCAGAGCATGCTTATCTTAGAGTACATCATTCCTTAGGACAGGGCGATTTTTGTACTTTTGACGGCGTTGATGAGATAACCGAAGAAAAGATTGCAGAGATTAAGAAAATCATGCTTGATTTGGTCGAAAAGGATGTACCTCTTAAGAAGTACTCTATTAAGACCAGTGAGGCTAGAGAAATGTTCCATAGATACAACATGAAAAATAAGGAACAGCTTCTCAAATATCGTACCAGCTCAAACATTAACGTTTACGATTTGGATGGCTGCAAGGATTATTTCTACGGTTACATGGTTCCATCCACAGGCTACCTTAAATACTTCGATATTTTAAAATTCGAAAATGGTATTATGCTTATGTTCCCTAATGGAAATAAGCTTACTGGAGATACAAGGGTTGTAGCTGAATTTTCTCGCCCAATGAAGTTGTTTTCTGTTCAGCAGGCAGCATCAAAGTTTGGTGAGACAATGGGAGTACCTACTGTAGGTGCTTTGAATGAGGCTATTACTAATGGCAGAATAAAGGATATAGTTTTATCCCAGGAAGCCATTATGGAAAGAAATATAGGCGAATTGGCTCATACAATCGCAGATAGAAAGGACATTAAGTTTGTAATGATGGCTGGTCCTTCTTCATCAGGAAAGACCACATTCTCACACAAGCTTTCTGCACAGCTTAGAGCATTAGGCTGTGTACCACATCCAGTTCCTTTGGATGATTTCTATCTTAATCGTGACCAGATGCCTATAGATGAATATGGTGAAAAAGACTTTGAATCAATCGACGGTCTTGATGTTCCATATTTCAATGAATGTATGTATAAGCTATTACAGGGTGAAAGAGTACTGCTTCCTAACTTCAACTTTAAGACAGGTAAGCGTGAGTACAATGACCATTACATGAAGCTTGGCAAAAACGACATTCTTGTAATTGAAGGTATTCATGGACTTAATGATAAAATGAGTGAATCCCTTCCATCAGAAAGTAAGTACAAGATTTACTTGTCAGCTCTCACACAGTTATCAATTGATGAGCATAATCCACTTTCTACAGCAGATGGAAGATTAATTAGAAGAATTGTACGTGATTCAAGAACACGTGCAACATCTGCTGCTGAAACCATAGCAATGTGGGATTCAGTTAGACGAGGAGAGGAAAAATATATCTTCCCATTCCAAGAAAAAGCAGATTATTTGTTTAATACAGCTTTAATTTATGAGATGGCTGTGTTAAAATTGTATGTCGATCCTCAGTTATACGCTATAGAACCAGACCATCCAATGTATCCTGAGGCAAAACGATTAATCAAATTATTAGATTACTTCATTCCTATGGCACCAGATTATATTCCAAACAATTCTCTGGTAAGAGAGTTCATAGGTGGAAGTTGTATTTTATAATATAGAATAAGTAATGATAATAAGGGGCTAGATGAGTAGTCGCTGCCTTACTGTAATGGTAGGGGAGAGGAAAGTCCGGGCTTCACAGGGCAAGGATGCCAGCTAACGGCTGGTGGAGGTAACTCCAAGGATAGTGCAACAGAAATATACCGCTCATAGCAATATGAGTAAGGGTGGAAAGGCGGTGTAAGAGACCACCGTATCGTTGGTAACAACGGTAGCCATGTAAACCCCATCCGAAGCAAGTTCTAAGCGGTGCGTACGCGGCCCGCCAGCACCAGGTTGAACGCTTGAGGCCATTGGCGACAGTGGTCCTAGATAGATGACTACTTTAAAAGACATAACCCGGCTCACAGTCTAACCCTTTTTTATAAATTGTAATTTGTCTGAATATAGGACAATATTTACAAAAAAGATAATCATATTCTCACAATCGGTGGGAATTATTAACAAATGTGAATTTTCTGTGTTCTTCCAGCCACAAAAGGTGATATAATATAACTAGATTAACTTCGAAAAGGGGAAAGAGTTATGGAGGTACTTGTTGTTATGGTTTAGAAGGATGGTGAAAGATGGATTATCAAGTAGGCGATTATTTAGTTCATGAGGGTAGTGGAGTATGTCAAATCGAGGATATTGACGACATGGAGCTTATGGGCAAAGGTTCTCGCAAAACGTACTATTGCATGTCTCCAGTATTTAAGGCAGGCGCAAAGGTATTTACTCCAATAGTTGGTTCAACAGTAAGGCTTCGTCCTGTAGCTGGACTAGACACATTTACTAGAATTCTTGACAACATTGACGACATCAAGTGTATCGAAGGAGCTAATGAAAGAGCTCTTCAGGACAAATTCAAAGAGGTTATGGCTGAGTTCACACCTGAATCTATGGCAAGCGTTGTAAAAACAGTTCTTATCAGAAAATGGAATCGTATCGCAGCTGGTAAGAAGGTAATGGCTATGGATGAGAAAATCCTCAATCTTGCAGGTCGCAAGCTATATGAGGAAATGGCATTCGCCATGGGTAAGGATGTTCAGTATGCACAGCATCTATTCGAAGACGCAGTCAAGTCTCATCAGGATACACTTTTAATAGGTGCTTAATTTTATGATATCTTACAAAGAAATTTCAGAACGAATTAAAAATTATAATGGTCTTGTTACAGCACTTAATGTGCTGGACAAGGCCATTACTTATATCACAGTTTTACTTTATTTAGGCTTTCTTGTGTATTCATGTATGCAGATTCCTGAGGATAAAGGTGTTCTTTTATATCGAAGCCTGGTTGTGACAGGCGTTTCTTTCATTATTGTGAGCTTGTACAGAAAGCTTTTAAGTTCTCCTAGACCTTATGAGGTATACAATTTTACCCCAGCCCTGAAAAAGGACACTAAGGGCAAGAGCTTTCCAAGCAGACACGTATTCTCTATTTTCATAGTTGCCTTTACTATAGGCCAGGTATTTCCTGTTATTTGTGGCATTTTATGCATCCTAGGGCTTCTTCTTGCTGTTATCAGGGTGATAGGCGGAGTTCACTTTATTAAGGATGTTGTAGCTGGATTTGCCATTGCAGCTACAATATCTATAATTTGTTACGGTATTTTTTGTGGCGTTTTCGGTCTTCTTAT
Source organism: uncultured Pseudobutyrivibrio sp. (assembly GCA_902775195.1). Classification (GTDB taxonomy): domain Bacteria; phylum Bacillota; class Clostridia; order Lachnospirales; family Lachnospiraceae; genus Pseudobutyrivibrio. Next base: position 17,584 of record CACYLQ010000037.1, on the reverse strand, counting down.
GCTACCATTTTAAGTAGAATATTATTTTTTACAATTTGGAGTTTTTTATGAAAAAGAATGCAAAGAAGGCTTTAGCTGTGCTATTTAGCGTTCTTGGCACAGTTTTGGGGTTGTATATTGGTGGTTATTGGCTGTTTGCTCGCCCAGTTTATTGGCTAGTTACAGGCTTTACTGGAGGTACACTAACAGCTGGTATTCTCATTATCAATATATTTAAGATATTTATCGCATCCACTATTGGAGGAGGTATTTGGTGCGTATGTGATATTATCGCAGGCTTTTTCAGGGATTTACCTGAAGAAGACTAACTAACTTATAATGATTGGGAGGTATTATGAAATGACTGGAAACGTAATTGTGGGACAATCAGGCGGACCAACCGCCGCAATCAACTCTTCTTTAGCAGGAGTTATCAGAACAGCAAAAGACCGTGGGGCTGGAAAGATATATGGAATGCTTCATGGTATCAAGGGACTTATGGAAGAGGATTACATAGACCTTTCCGATTACATCAAAAACGACTTGGATGTTGAGCTTTTGAAGCGTACACCGGCTGCATATCTTGGCTCATGCCGATTCAAACTTCCAGAAATCCACGAAGATATGGAAACATACGAGAAAATCTTTGGGATTCTTAATAAACTCGAAATCGAAGCTTTAATTTACATCGGTGGAAATGATTCCATGGACACCATCAAAAAGCTTTCCGATTATGCAATTATCACAGGTTCAAATATTAGATTTATAGGATGTCCAAAGACTATCGACAACGATTTGGCACTTACAGACCATACACCAGGCTATGGTAGCGCTGCTAAATACATCGGTACATCTGTTAAGGAAATCATTCGTGATGGACATTGCCTAGAGTATGACAAAGGACTTGTTACAATAGTAGAAATCATGGGACGTAACGCAGGCTGGCTTACAGGTGCTTCTATTCTTGCAAAGGGCGAGGATTGCGAAGGACCAGATTTAATCTACTTGCCAGAGGTTCCATTTGATGTTGAGAAATTTAAAGAGAGAGTAGAGAAGCTATTAAAGCAGCAGCATTCTGCGGCAAATATGTATGCGAATTAGGAAGCAACGTAGAATTCGTAGATGCCTTCAATCACAAACAGCTTACAGGAACAGCATCTTATCTTTGCAACTACATCGGAAGAGAGCTTGGCTGCAAGACTAGAGCTATCGAGCTTTCTACATTACAGCGTGCCGGCTCACATTTAGCTTCACGTATCGATATTCTGGAAGCATACCAGGTTGGTGGTGCTGCTGTACTTGCTGCTGATGAAGGGGATACAGGTAAGATGGTTACACTTATCCGTCATTCTGATGACCCATATCAGTGTGGTACAGAGGTTAAGGATGTTCACAAGATTGCTAACGATGAGAAGCTAGTTCCAAGAAATTGGATTACACATGATGGAACTTATGTAACAGAGGCATTCATTACTTATGCTAAGCCATTGATTCAGGGCGATGTTGCACCAATCATGGTTGATGGAATTCCTCGTCACATTTGCAGACCACAGATAAAGAATAAATAATCGGAGGGGATGAAATGCAGGTTTTTCATGGAACAATAATTACATGTGATGAAAATAATACTATCGCAAATTATTTAGTTGAAAGAGAAGGTAGAATTGCATATATTGGCAATACCTTGCCAACTCAATATGAAATGGTTCCACCTATCGAATTGGGAGCGGGGGTCGCTTTACCTGCATTTGTAGATACCCACGCTCACTACTCAGGATTTTCTGTTTTACACAGAATGTTTCCTGTTAGTGACACAGATTCAAATGCCAAAATACTTGAGGCTCTAGAGGATTATGCAAACACCACCAAGGAAAACATCGTAGTTGGATTTGGTGCTACAGAATTTTCAGTTTCAGAGGGTTATCTGCTTTTGAAGGAGCAGATGGATAAGGCTTGTCCAAACAAGCCTGCAATCATCTTAAAGCATGATGCACATTCTGCTGTTTGTAACTCTATGTTTATTGATGCAGTTAAATCAAAAATAGAAAACCTTAGAGGCTTCAATCCTGAGACTGGCGAGCTAAAGCAGGAGGCCTTCGTGACTGCGGCAGAATTTGTTTCACATGGTCTTTCTACTAAAAAAGTTATTGATTCTATGGTAGAAACTGCAGATTTTCTAGCCAGCAAAGGTGTTGGACTTATTTGTTCAGCCAGTGGTCTTGGATTTGTTAGAGATTACGATTTTGATATGGAGCGTTCTGTTGCCAAGGGTCTTGATAACGGAATGCAGATAAAGGTAGCATATCAGTGCTCTAACGTAGACAAGATTGCCAAGAAGGATATGACAAGAGTGGTATTTGCCAACCTTGATGGTACATTTGCAAATCAGGATGCATATCTTATTGATGAATATGCAGATGCTAAGCATCGTGGCGTATCTTATTATGATGATGTGGAGGTTCAGAAATTCTGCGTCAACGCAAATAGAGCAGGATATCAGATAGCACTTCATGCTGTTGGTGATGCAGCCTTTGAACAGGCTGTTAATGCAATAGCAATGGCGCTAGAGGATTATCCAAGATATGACCACAGACATATAATTCTTCATGGTTCTCTTCCAACAAAGAGATGCCTTAAGATCTGCAGCAAATACAATATTATGATTTCTGTAAGACCATCACTTCTTTCAAATGTTAAGGGTGTGGATGATTTTATTAGGGGAATGCTGTCAGAAACCCAGTACAATTTCATCAATCCACTTAAGACAATGAATGATATGGGAATTAGGCTCTGCTTTAATTCGGATGCACCTGCATCAGACCCAGATCCTATTAAATGGATTCATGATGCCTGCAATAATCCAAACGCTGAAGAATCTGTTTCTGTATATGATGCTCTTAGAATGGCAACATATAACGGAGCCTTATCATTATTTGATGAGAAGGAAAGAGGAACACTTGAAATGGGAAAGAGCTGCGATATTGTAGTGCTTGATGCTAATCCATACGAGGTTCCAGTTAACGAATTAAAGAAGCTTAATGTTTCAGAATTATACCTGAAGGGAAAGCCATACGAAAGATCACGTACAGGTTCTATGGCTACAATGCTTCGCGGCATGTTCCCTCAGTCGTAAATCAATTTAGGAGTAATAATGTCATTATCAATAGTAGTAGGTAGCTCGGGTAGTGGAAAATCCACTACCCTTTATTCAAGAATAATAAAAGAATCTATGGCCCACAAGGACAAGAATTTCCTTATCATCGTGCCAGAACAGTACACCATGTCCACCCAAAAGCTGTTGGTATCGATGCATCCTAACAAATGCATTATGAACATAGATGTATTGTCCTTCAATCGATTGGCTTATCGTGTATTTGAAGAGTTGGGAGCTGGCATAAATGCAGTTTTAGATGACACAGGAAAATCTCTTGTTATTAGACGAATCATAGATAATCATTTAAATGAGCTTAAGACACTTAGGCAAAACATCACTAAAATTAGCTATATAACTCAGGTGAAATCTCTTATTTCCGAAATGACCCAGTACAACATTACTGCTGAGGGTCTGAAGGAGATGATAAATACACCTGCCATGTCAGAAAGCTTCAGAAGAAAAGCCTCGGATTTGTTAGTTTTGTACGAGGCTTTTTTGGACTTTATAGATGGTAAATACGTTACCACTGAATCTATCTTATCCACTTTAAATGAAATCTTAGATGATTCTGAAATTGTAAACGGGTCTACAGTTGTGCTAGATGGATTTACAGGTTTTACACCTATCCAGTATCAGCTGGTGGAGCATATGCTAAAAATCTGCGATGAGGTGGCAGTTACCATCACAGCAGATAGCGAAGAAGCCATTCTTACAAAGCAGGAGGATGATGCTTTGTTTGAAATGTCATCAGAATTTGCTCTTAAGCTTAACAAATTAGCTCTTAACGTAAATACGGAAATTAATCCAATAGATTTTATCCAGGCGAAGGACGGCTGGCTTTCTACCAATCCTGTGCTTACACATTTAGAGAAGAATATTTTCAGAAATAATGTGGCTAAATATGAGGGAAAAGAATCAGCTTCTGATTCGATAAAGCTGGTTAGTCTTCGAAGTATGCGAGATGAATTGCGATATGTTGCAATTCAGATAAATAAGCTGGTGCGACAGGGAATGCATTACAAGGATATTGCTGTTGTTGCGCCTAATTTGGATTCATATAGATATCTGGTTTCGGGGATTTGGGATGAATACAATATCCCTTATTTCATTGATGCCAAAACAGAGATTTTGTTCCATCCAATGTCAGAAGCTATAGCTGCACTTTTTGACATTTTTGAAAGGGATTTCAGACGAGAGGATGTATTCCGTTTCCTTCGCACGGGATTAACAGATCTTACATCTGACGAAATAGACTATTTGGAGAACTACTTGATTTCAACAGGGATCCGTGGAAAGAAAAAATACTTTCATCCATTTGCAATCCGTTCCAATAGCTTCAAAGCTGATGAGGATTTAATCAGGGTAAATGAGATTCGTGAGAAATTCATAGGTCCATTTATGGAGTTTGATAAGAAGCTTGAAAAGAAAAGTACCGTGCGAGCTATTGCTGGGGCCCTTTTCAACTTTGTTACAAGCTTTGATTTTGAAGGAAAAATAAATGCTAGAGGAAAGCTTTATGAGGATAAGGATAATCCTGTAAAGGCTAAAGAATACAGTCAGATTTATCCAGTTATTATGGATATTCTAGATAAGCTTGTTGGCATCCTTGGAGATGAAGCCATGGCTTTAGAGGAGTTTAAGGATATCTATGAGGCAGGACTTTCGGCAGCTTCAATCGGTGTCATTCCACCTACAGCAGATAGCGTAATATTAGGTGATATTGAAAGAACCAGATTATCTAATATTAAGGTACTGTTTTGTATTGGAGCATCAGATGATGCCATTCCAAAGAAGGTGGAAAACGGAGGAATCCTTTCGCAGCTAGAGCGTGAGCAGCTTTTATCACTTGGCTTTGAACTGGCGCCATCAGATAGGCAAAAGGCATTTCGCCAAAGGTTCTATCTATATCTTATGCTGACAAAACCAAACCAAATATTATATATAACAATGCCACGTGTTGATGGAGATGGCAAAGCTGTCAATCCATCATATCTGGTAGATTTGTTGAAGAAGATGTTTGCTTCGTTGGAGCTTGAGGAGATAGAGGAGTTTGATTCTAAGGACAGAATTCTATCTATAAAGAGTGCAATGGATTATTTGATAGCTCTTTTAAATAAGGCGGTAACCTTTGGCGTTGAAAGCTTAAGTGATAATGAAGAGACAGATTTATCAAATTTAATAGAATGGGCAAAGCTTACTGATGAGGATAATCTAAAGCTGCTTCTTAATGGTGCCTTCTACGAGCATTCAAAGGAGAGCTTTTCAAATGATGTAATGCTTGCGGTAAACGAAGCTATAAATATGGATGAAACCATATCAGGATCTGTTTCCAAGTTTGAGCTTTACAACGAATGTAGCTACAAATATTTCCTAACCTATATATTAAAGCTTAATGAGCGAGAGGAATTTGCTCTTTCAAGCATCGATATGGGAAACTTCTGCCATGAGGCTATTGAAAGATATTCAAGCAGTTTGAAAAATGACGGCAAGACATTTAAATCTGTGACAGAAGAGGAAAGAGAAAAATATATAGAGGTTGCCATTTCTACCACCTTCGAGCAGCTGGGAAAGGTTGCAACATTAGAGGACCCAACTCAAAAATACATTGTGGAAAGCCTTAAGGATACTCTTAGACGTACAGTTGAGATAATAACAACACAGGTATCTAGAGGTCAGTTTGAACCAGAGCTTTTTGAAGAGATTATAAGGACTGAAATAAAGGATAAGGACAGCGGAGAGCTGTTAGCTAACTTAAAGGGAAAGGTTGATAGAATTGATTTAACTGACGCTGATGATAAGGCAGTTAGAATCATCGATTACAAATCAAGCGGTCATAAGCTGGATTTGAGCGAATGCTATCACGGCCTTTCTATGCAGCTACCTATTTACATGGGTGTTGTGTTAGATAAGCTGAAGGAAAAATATCCTAATTCCACAGTTCATCCATCAGCTATGCTTTACTATGAAATGGCTAATAAGTTTTTGGAGGTTAAGGCTGCAGAAAATGCCACCGAAGAAGAACGACTTAAGCTTAGCCGTATGGAAGGTCTTTTATCAAGCGACCCAGAGGATTTGGCAGCCAATGATTCAAGTGTTGGTTTGGAGCCTGGTCAAACTAAAAAGTCATCTATTGTGCCTTATGGTATTAAAGCTGATGGTGAGCCATCAGACAGAGATACTAATGCGGTGGAAAAGGGCGCCATGCATACTGTAATCGATTATGCCATGCTACAGGCAGCTGAGACTGCAAAGCACATTATTGCAGGTGATTTTGAGCCTTCTCCAGCACGTCTTGGTTCACACATAGATGCGTGTAGATATTGCAACTATAAAAGCGTTTGTCATTTCAATGAGAACGAGGCAGGATATACTGTTAGAAGCTTTGAAAAGGCAAAGAATAATTCTGAAGTTGTAGAACTGATGAAAGAAAAATTAGAGGAAGAATAAATTGCCATTAACAGACGAACAGAAACTGGTACGAGATACAAGAAACAAAAATATGCTTGTAAGTGCTGCCGCAGGCAGTGGTAAGACCTTCGTGCTGGTTGAACGAATCATATCTGAAATTTTAGATGAAAAAAACGGAATAGATGTGGACAGGATTCTGGTTGTAACCTTTACCACAGCTGCAGCTGGTGAAATGAAGGACAGAATCAGAAAAGCTATTGATGCTGCCATTATGAAAAATGGTGCCGATGGAAGACTTAGGGCTCAGGCAACACTTATTCATAATGCCCATATTAGAACCATCGATAGCTTCTGTAGCTGGGTGGTTAAGAACTATTTCTATGAAATAGATATGGATCCATCCTTTAGAATTGGTGCATCGGGCGAGCTGAAGATGCTTAATGATAATATCTTTTCCGATTTGCTTTCGGCAAAGCTTGAAGAGGGTGATGAGGATTTTAAAAATCTTGCAGATGCCTACATCAGCGGAAGAAGAACAGATACCTTAAGAGATATGGTATTTGAATTACACGCTAAGGCTTCTAGCTTTGCATGGCCAGATGAATGGTATGACAGCGCCTTAAAGCTAATATGATATTTCATCCCTAGAGGAGCTTAATTCATCTGAGCTTATCACAGAAATTTTGAAGCTGACAGACCTTGAATTAAAGGATGTTATTGAAAAAATAGAAAGAATGTTAAGTCTTTATCCAGAGGATTGCGATGCCAAGGAAAAAGGTATCTTTAACTACGAATTAGGGCAGCTCAAAGGCATCTATTCAAAGGATACCTATGATGAAAAATATGCTGCCATTTCGGGATTGGATGTTTCTACCAGATGGGGCACAAAGGGTACCTGTTTAAACGAGGATGATGTAAAGCGAGCTAAGGATTTAAGAAAATTATTATGTTTCAAGCTCCCAGGACATTCTTGATGACCTTATGTATGTAGGAAAACAGGCTAAAGCTTTAATCAAATTTGCAAAAGCATACTCAAAGGCTTTGTGGGAGGAAAAGACAAAGCGCAATATCTATGACTTTAATGATATTGAGCATATGGCTCTTCGCATTCTTAGAAACGAAGAAAGCCCTGAACATGAAAAGCGTCCTGTAGCAATAGAATTATCAAATCATTTTAAAGAGATAATGGTAGATGAGTACCAGGACTCAAATGAGCTTCAGGAACAGATTCTAACAGCTATCAGCACAGGCAATAACTATTTTACTGTAGGAGATGTTAAACAGTCTATTTACGCCTTTAGACAGGCTAGTCCAGCACTGTTTACTAACAAGCTTTATAATTATCCAATACATAATAATAGCAATCAGCCATCCATAAGAATTGACCTTGATAAAAACTTCAGAAGTCGATATGAGGTCTTGAATTTCTGTAATCAGGTTTTTGCTCCTTTGATGCAGATGGATGTTGGTGGAGTATTGTACGACGAAAAGGCGGCTCTTAAGCTTGGAGATGATACATTTAAGGGTGAGCCTGCAGACTATGAGGCAGAAGTTTTAATTGCCACTCAAAACGCTGATTCCATGAAGGAATTAGATATTGATAATGGTGATACTTTAGAAGCTCTTGTTATAGCAAAACGAATTAAGGAACTGCTAGCTTCTGATTTTCAGGTTAGCTGCAAAGGGGATGATGGCAGAGGCCTTCGTAAAATGCGTCTTAATGATATTGTCATTTTGCTAAGAGGCGTAAAAGGCCATTCTGATAAATATATCGCCGCCTTAAAGGACAGTGGAATTCCAGCATACGTTGCTGAAGAAACAGGATTTTTTGATAGAGAAGAAATAGATACAGTTCTATCTATGCTAAGTGTTATTGATAATCCATTTAATGATATACCACTTGCGGCAGTGCTTCATTCAGCCATGTTTTCATTTTCATCTGAAAGACTGGCGATGATTAGATCAACTAATCCAAACATTCCACTTTATCAGTGCCTGCTTGATAAATATGAGGCAGATAAGGATGAAGATATAGCACACTTTTTGGAGCTGCTAAACAGATTCAGAGATGAAGCAATAGATACTCCAATTCATGAAATCATAGAGCATGTATTGGAGGAAACAAAGTATTTAACCTATACAAAATCACTTCCAAATGGAAGAATGGCTGCTGCCAATTTAAACAAGCTTATTGATGAGGCAGTTAGCTTTGAGAGCACCAGCTTCAAAGGTCTGTCCAGATTTGTAAGCTACATTGACGGACTTAAAACCTACGACGAGGATTTGGGACTGGCCAAAACAGTTTCAGAAAATGATGAGGCTGTTAGAATTATGACCATCCATAAAAGTAAGGGCTTGGAATTTCCAGTTGTATTTTTGGCTGGCTGTGGCAAGCCATTTAAATCTGATGGAGGCATGTTTGCATATGACGATAAGCTGGGACTTGCATTAAATTATCGTAATCCCGATACTAGAATCTCTTACAAAACAGCTGCATATTCTGTTGCAAAATATAGATGCAATGCAGATGCAAGAGGAGAGTATCTTCGAATACTTTATGTAGCACTTACACGTGCCGTGGATAAGCTTATAATTACTGCTGCCATAAAGCCATCTAAGGATAAATCTGTAGTGGAGAAAATATCAGATTTATCTGGCGAATCAGGAATGCTAAGCACCTATACAAAGCTTCATGCATCTACCAGCATAGAGCTTATTATCAGGTCTTTAAATGCATCAGGCTACAACTACAAGCACAGAATAATAGATTGTGAGGAGCTGTTTGTAGACGAGGTGGAACGCTCTGTTAAAAAGGAACAGGTGAAGGCAGCTATTAGTAATCTTATTGATTCTGTTGCAGGCGATGCTGATAACGAAATCGTAAATACGTTAGCATTTACCTATCACGGAATCAGTGAGAGTAAATATAAAAGCAAATATTCAGTTTCAGAAATAAAGCATCAGGCTATGGAGGATACATTCCAGTTTAATGCAGATGCTGCACCTGCATTTGTCTATGATGAAAAGGAAAGCTATATTCCTATGTTTATGAGAGAAGCTGAATCTGGTGATTCTGCTGACAGCAAAATTCCAGCAGGAGCATTATATGGTACTGCCATGCATAGATTTTTGGAATGCTTTGATTTTGCAAAGGAGGATTTGTCAGAATCCTTTGACGAACAATTAGCTTATATGAAGCAAATAAAGGCATTATCTGATGATGAATTTACAAGAATAAATGCTTTTAAGCTTAAGAAGTTTTTAAAGGATGACAGTGCAAAACGTATGTCAGCTGCCGCTATGGATGGCAAGCTTTACAAAGAAAAACCATTCGTATTTGGCAGCGATGCAAAAACTCTTTTCAATGATGAGGATGCCACTGATGAAATGATTCTTGTTCAGGGTATTATCGACGTATATTGGGAAGAGGAGGATGGAATAGTTCTTCTGGATTATAAGACTGATAGAGTAGACGCTGACAAGGATTTAGTGCTAAGATATGAAAGGCAATTAGAGCTATATAAAAATGCAATAGAGGCTTCCTATGGAGTAAAGGTAAAGGAAGTTCTTATCTATTCATTTGCTTTAGAAAGGAGTATACCATTATGTACGACAAGCTTACAGTAGAAACATTTTTAGAAAAGCAGCTTCAGCTTTTCCCTGAAAAGGTAGCTGATTCTTACGAAGAGGCTGAGGAGTTTTTAGAGGATGTTTGCGCCACTGTTTGTAAAAATAAAAAAGAGGTCATTACATACCTTGAGGATGGTATGGATATTGGCGGAATGACTGAAGAAGAAATTCTTTCTAGCGAGGAAGTTTTCCCTCTTAAAGATGGCAGATATCTTATAGTTGAGGGATAGCATGGAATCAAAAAATAGGATAAATTCTTTGCAGGCCTTAAGAGCTTTGGCATTCATTGGAATATTTATGGTGCATGCAAAGATAGCATGGGGATGGTCCAGACTTGGAGTATCTATTTTCTTTGCTATGTCAGGATTTTTGATGACATATATTTATTGGGATAGAGAAGTGCCAAATAACATAATATCTGCTATCAAATTTTCTATTTCAAAAATCAAAAAGCTGTATATGCTTCATATCATTACAATGGTTGCAGTTGTGATGATAGATGTATGGATTTATATTAATCGAGGCATCCTAATGGATAGCATCAGGATGATGATAAAAAATATTGTTTTAAACATTTTTTTATTACAATCCTGGTACCCTGACAGCACAGTTAATGTTGCATTAAATGGTGTGGCCTGGTATTTATCAGTCGCATTGTTTTTGTACATTTTATTTCCATTTATTCTTAGATGGATGAAGGATAAAAAAATCCTTGTACTAGTGCTGGTAGCAGTTATGCTTCTGGTGCTGCAGGTTTTGCTTGCGTATCCTGTAGCTGCAAGATTTGGCGGAGATTCTGTTAGATACAGATGGTTTATGTATTGTTTCCCTGTTTATAGAATAGGGGACTTCTTTGCAGGCTGTGTACTTGGAAGAATATACATGGTTTCAAAGGATAAGCCATATATAAATAACACTATCGCATATACCATAATCGAAGTTGGGCTGCTTGCATTTTCAATGTGGTTTTCATTATGGCTTGGACAGCCTACAGATGCCCCATTTACCCTTGCAATCAAAAACTGGTCTACAGGTTACATAATCATGGCTTTGGCCTGGATTTATGTGTTTACAAGGCGCATGGGACTGCTTACCAGGTTGTTTGCAAATCCAGCTATGATTAAGCTTGGAGATTTAAGTCCACAGGCTTTTTTGATACATTATGTTTTGGTTAGATTCGTAAATGCGTATATGGGACTTCACATGATTCCATTTACACCATTACTAACATGGATATTATTTGTAATAGAATTTATAGGCACCATAATTATTTGCCTTATCTATTCAAAGGTAAAAGAAAGAAGAGGATAAAATGAAGTTATTAAAAAGGTTATGTGCTATCGTATTTACGATATGCATTTGTGTTACCTTTTCAGGTTGTGAAATCAATGGAAAGAGCGTTTATTTTGGAGGCTCTAGCGGTAGAAGCACAGTATTTAAAATAGGAGATATGAAGTGCTCTAAAAAAGAAGCATTGGTATATCTCTTAAATGAAAAAAATATTTATGGTTCTGTAAATGGTGTAAACCTATGGACAAGTGATTTTGATATTTCAACTATGACAGGGTCTATTAAGGATTTGACACTAGAGCATTTAACAAGAGTTTACGTATTAAATCTTTATGCAAATGAAAACGAAATAGAGCTTACAGACCAGGAGAAAAAAGCCTGCGAAGAAGCAGCAGCTACTTACTACAAATCAATGAATTCTAAAGAGCGTTCATTTACCGGAGCACACAAGAAGGATATCGTTAATATGTATATGCGATATGCACTTGCATCAAAGGTATATGAGAACCTTATGAATTCCGTTGATGATGAAGTATCAGAGGATGAAGCAAGAGTAATGGATGCATTCGTTCTTTTTGTTTCAAGCGAAGAAAAAGCAAAAGAAATTCAGGGGATGATTGACTACGGATATACGTTTGAAAGACTTGCATCTTCTTACACAGAATTAGATCATTATCAGGCAACATTTGGACGAGGAGAGTATTCAGAAGAGATTGATAATGTTGTATTTAATTTGGATACAGATGAGATTTCTGGCGCTATAGAAGCAGACGGTGGATACTACTTTTTCCAGTGCTTAGACAAGTATAATGAGGAGCTTTCTGAGGCCAATAAAGAGGTCATTGTAGACAACAGAAGAAAGCAAGTTTTAAGTGATATTGTATCTGATTTAGAGGAGAGATATTTCTCTGATATGAATACAAAATTGTGGGATGGAATTTCGTTTCCAGAGGATTCTGATGAGCTTACAAACGCGTCATTTTTTGAAACATTAAATGATAAGTTGTAAATAGATTGAATATTATTTTTTAGATGTAAATTTATTAGTAACTATGTTTATCATTTGCATTTTGTACTAAAAAGAAACTATATTTAAAAATTAATTGTTTATTTGGTAGAAAATTGCGAGAATATACTAGTAATTGCGAATGCAAATGGCTATAATAATTTGTAAATAAAAAAAATAATGTTTGCTCATATAGGAGGGTGAAAAAATGGTAACAAACGCAAAAGTCACAGTTGATGATGTAAAGAAGTCAGCTGCAACAGCTGCTAGTACAGTAAAGACAGCTGCAGCAAACGCTACAGTAGCTACAAAGAAAGCTGTAGAGGAAGTTAAGAAGGAAGCTACAGTAGCTTCTAAGAAAGCAACAGTAGCAAAGAAGACAGCAACAAAGAAAGCAACAGCTGCAAAGAAGACAGCAACAAAGACAGTTAAGAAGGCAGCAGCTAAGGCTAAGAATACAGTTGCAACAACAGCTGTTATTCAGTATCAGGGCAGAGAATTTTCTGAGGCAGATTGCTTAAAGAAAGCTCAGGCTCAGTTCAAGAAGGACTACAAGAAGGAAGTTCTTGAAGAGATTAACATCTACATCAAACCAGAGGAAAACAAGATTTATTATGTAGCAAACAAAGACCGCGTTGGTTCTGTAGATCTTTAATTTTTTATTTTGTGTTGGAACGTAAAAAGCTGTATCGTATATACGATACAGCTTATTTTTTTAGTTCTCTTTAATTTCAAATGAATAATCTTTTAGGTTAGCAATAAGCTTGATTGAATGACCATCCTTTTCCCAACCAAGTGTGAGATTAGTTCCATCAGAATTTGCAGTAAAGTTTGAATCAAATCCAAATGCTGGATGAGTATTTCTAAGATGAAGTAATTCTAACTGCTTCTTTACAACATCCTTCTTAAGTGACTCTTCGATATCAGCCATTGAAAGGTTAGTTCTGTTAATTTCCTTGTGACCACCTTCACCGGCACGCTTAACTGCTTCGTGATCATTCTTACCAACGAATAAATCTAAATACCAAACCTGAGGCTTTCCTGGTATGAACATTTGAATAGCTCTTGCAAGAAGCATCTTTTTGTCATCCTCACCAAGTGCGCTATAGTAAGTTGCATTAACCTGATAGTACATATTCTTGGCACCGTGAAGATCCTTTACATAACCACCGCGACCTACGATTGTATCAATTAAATCTTGAATATCGTTTTCAGGAAGCATTCCCTTTAAATCTAGAAGAGGTATACCATCATGGCAACCTAACATATTTACAACTCTGATGTTTTTATCTACAAGCTCGTTAGCCCACTTAACAAGTAAATCAGCTGACTGACGCTCTAATGTGTAGATAAGTAATCCTGGAAGGAAGAAGTCGTAAGTCATATAGCCCTTTGAAGCTATTGTTTCATAGTTTCCTTCTCCATAGCTAGCATGAATTTCTGGAAGTAAAGAAAGGTTATATTTATCAGCAAGCTGCTTAACCTTCTCAAGTACATCCCATGTATCAGGCTCGTTTAAGAAATTCTTCTTTCCTGGTTCCTTTGGTGCATAAGCAAATGCATCAAGACGAACAATTTTTGCACCGTAGTTAGAAAGTGTTTTAAGAGTATTGTCATAGTGCTCCCAAACTAAATCAGATTTGATATTTAAATCCATCTGACCTAAGTAACGTCTGTTAGATTCAAGATAATCTACAATAACATCCTTGTATTTTGAAAGCTCTTTGAAATCAATATCCTTTGGAGCTACCTTTGCATCTATTGCATCGGAAATAATGTGTGAAAGCTTAACAGCAGTAGAGTACTGCACCTCAGCAACATCCATTAAATCCATTACATCAGGCTTAAGGTAACGTACCTCCTGATAGAAGGTATTCCAGTAAGGAACATCCTTGCCATCTGGCATACGAACCATAAGAATTGGAAGACCAGGCTTTCTGAAAAACATATCCTTGATATATTTTTCATCTGGCTGAATGTAACCACCCTCTGTCATTTCGCCATAGCCATCCCAGAACTTATTCCAGTTGATAAAGAAATCAGCGTATTTAGATTTTTCACCGTTCTTAATTAAATCCTGGAACTGAGGAGAAAGAACAGAAGCGTGGTTTAAGATGAAATCAAGCTTTAAATCAATTCCTAAATCCTCAAGGTGTGATAAATCATCAGAGGCTACAAGTTCCTTATTAAGACCGTAGTCTATTACAGAAAAACCTCTGTCCAAATCTGTATTATAGATACTTGGCAAAATATAGAAGGACTGGAATGTATCCTTAAATTCTGGCTTGCTAAGTACAGAAATAATATCAGAAAGATTTGCGCCCATGCTATCAGGATAGGCATTAAGCATAGGTCCGTTATCGGTACGTGTGTTACTCATTTGAAAAACTCCTTTATAATTAGTCCATTAATTGTTTAAATGTATCAAAGTCGATTAACTCACCAGCTTTTGTGATGATGATTTTAGCCTTGTGAGCCTGATCCTTTAACTTGTTCTGCTCAATCTCAAGTACCATCATAGTAAATGGTGCATCTAATTTGCCATCACGATTACGTGATCGTCTGTGCTCTAATGTTTCAGCAGGAGTACTGTTAAGAAGAACAGGGATGTTTACGTTGTTAAGGTTGTCGCTGTTACCGTGTGTCCACTCAAGGATAAGCACTGATGTCTCAGACATATCAACCTCATCATACCAAAGTGTTGCCTCGTCACGGCCCATTCTCTTAAGCCAAAGCTTATCAGCACCATTTAAGAATGCATCAAGAATAGTATCAACCTCGCCAAAGTCAATTTCAGAATTTGTTCCAAGGTAGTTTGTTAAAGCTGTCTTACCACCATTAAGGTAGTGTTCAAACCAGTCATACTCATTTACATGTGCAGCGTTTGCATCATCTTCATCCTTCTGAAGCTTAGATATTGTCTCGAATACCTTTGCATCACAGATACCAGCATCTGCAAGTGCACGCATACCGCCTTCTCTAAAAGTATGAAGACGTTCTGCATCGTTGTACATAGGAATACGGTGAGGGTAGTTGTCACCACTCATTGTGTAGCTCTTAACACCAGCCTTTGTAAGCATATAAGAAAGGATAGAAGCGATTTCGCTTTTTCCAACGCCTGAACCACCACATACACATACAGTTGCACGATGATATGGGTTTGCGCTTGCAGCCTTTTGAATTTCCTTTACAAGCTCAGGGAAAATTGTACGAGCCTTTTCAATGTGAGACTCACCAATTTCAATCTTGTCACCAGGCATATCTCCATTTGGGATATCAGCTGGGATATCAAGAGCGCAAATTGAATCGACCTGCTCTGTAAGCTTTTCGATTCTTGCTAAATCAATAGATACTGTTTCATAATTCTTGTTCATAACCTTACCTCTTTTGTGAAAATGATATAAAAATATATGTGTAACTTTGTAAACATGCGCATTATTGACAACTTATGCGCATAAGTGATATATTGACATCACAATACAATACAATTCAAATTTTGTAAAGAGGTTTTTTTAATGATAACTATTAAAGAGATAGCGCAAAGGCTTAATATGTCTACAACTACGGTATCTAACGTAATTCATGGAAAAGAAGGAGAAGTCTCTGAGGAAACTAGAATAAAGGTGCAGGAATTTTTAAAAGAGGTGGATTATGTTCCAAACATCAACGCCAGAAATCTTGCACAAAATGAATCTAAGATAATCGGACTTGCTCTTAAGGCCAGAGTAGATAAATATGAGAATCTTATTATGGACCCATTCGTATCAGAGCTTATCGGCGGTATAGAAGAGACAATCAGAAACGCCGGATACTTCATGATGCTTTATATTTCAAGGGATACAGAGAAGATTATGCGACACGTTTCTACATGGAATGTTGATGGTCTTATCCTATTTGGAATGTTGGATGATGACGGAGTGCGTGTCAGTGAAAAGTACAAAAAGCCTATTGTATGTATAGATACATATAGTATGGAAGGCTTGAAGCATTTCACTAATGTAGGTCTTGATGACTTAGGCGGAACCTATGAAATGGTTAAATATATGATTTCCTGCGGTCACAGGAAAATAGCATTCCTTTCAGATAATACAAACGGCGTAGATTTGGCCAGATTCCAGGGCTACATAAAGGCTTTAAGGGAAGCTGGCATACAGTTTGAGCAGGAGGATTTCTTAAAAATTAGGCCTGCAAGTGCAGAAATTGAAGAAAGCTTGGATGAGATATGCATTAAGGCTATGAATTATACAGCGATTATGTGCGTATCAGATCTTTATGCCGTTACATTAATGTCTGCATTAACAGACAGAGGAATCAGAGTGCCAGAGGGAATTTCTATAGCTGGCTTTGATGATAATATGTTAGGAAGCTTATATCGGCCAGCCCTTACAACTGTTCATCAGGATGTTAAAGAGAAGGGTATTATTGCAGCTGAAACACTGCTTAAAAAGTTGGCCGGAGAGGAGACAGCAGCCCAGATTACACTGCCTACAAAGCTTGTAATTAGGGACACTGTGACAAAGCCTAGAAGGCTTCCACTTTACAATGCCCTAAAAAATTAAAAATGGTACTTGACCTATCATAACAGTTATGGTATGTTTTAGTTACAACAAACTTATGCGCAAAAGTTAAACGGAATATGGACAGCAGATTATACAAGATGCACAAATGATTAACTCCATATTCTACACAATGTCAAGTTTTAAAAGGTATTAGGAGGGAATCAAATAATGAAAAAGAAGTTACTTTCAACTTTGTTAGTTGGTGCTATGGCAGCAAGCCTTGTAGCATGTGGACAGCCTAACACAGCTAACACAGATCAAGCTAACACAAACACAGCAGATGGTGCTACAGCAGGTGGTTCATCAGTTAGACTTCTTAATGGTAAGCCAGAGATTGACTCTCAACTTCAGGATTTAGCAAAGCTTTACAACGAGGAGACAGGTAACACACTTGTAGTTGAAACAATTGGTGGCGACACAAACGCAGCAGACGAATTAAAGAAAATGTATCAGGCAGACAACATGCCAGATATCTTTGTAATCGAAGCAAACCAGGCTGATACTTGGGATGGAATGCTTGCAGACCTTGCAGGTTCTGCTTGGACAGACAAGACTGAG
>CACYLQ010000036.1 GCA_902775195.1 uncultured Pseudobutyrivibrio sp. | reverse complement strand
CTCACAGTAACGAAGGATTAAATCGTGATCCTGAGCTCCATCATATTCCTTATTGAATCCGCCAACCTTTTCAAATAATTCCTTCTTGAAAATGAATAAGTGGCAGATGTAATTAACTGAACACAGTAAATCTAAGTTGAAATCTGGCTTGAACACTGGCTCAAAGTATTCCTTGGAATCCATGGAAATCTTATCCTCGTCTGTATAAAGCACATCGATTTCGCGGTCCTTATTGATAGCTGCAACGCATTCGTACATAGCGTTTGGAGCCAATGTATCGTCATGGTCGGAAAGCACGATGTAATCACCAGTTGCAAGTGCAATGGCTGCATTAGTGTTTTCAGAAATACCTAAGTTATCTGAAAGCAATGTGTATTTGATTCTGCTTTCCTTAGGGTATTTCTTCTCAATAAACTTGCCGATTGAATCATCACCGCTGCCATCTGCAAGGCAAAGCTCCCAGTTAGGATATGTCTGGGCGATGATTGAATCAATAAGCTCTACTAAGTATTTTTCTGGTGTCTTATATAGGGGAATTACAATACTCATCACTGGATTGTAATCGAACTTTTCATCTCTCTGGCGCTGAAGCTCTACATCTGTAGGACCAAAGCTTGTTAGGAAATCCATGTATGTGTACTTTGGTGCATCAGCGTCCTTGAACTTGTCGATGGCGTGCTTGATAGTAGCGCCAATTCCGTTGTCCTGACGATATAGTTCAATACGCTCCCAGAGGCTCTTCTTTGGAAGAAGATTGCCGCCAGTAAGGACGTGCTCTGTATCAACCTTGCAATCGTAAACCTGACCATTTGCAGTGATTGTAAGACGAAGCTTTTTGTAGTTGCCCTTATCAAAAACAATCTCAAGACCAGAATCGCACTTTTCTGTAAGCTCAGGATAAACGCCGTATACGTCCTTTCTGAACATACGCTTAACAGAAATTGGAATTTCTGTGTTGCCATCATATAAATGGAATTCCTCTGGCACGTTGCCGATGGCCCAGCCCAAGATTTGAATCTTGTCGTCTGTAACCGCAGCACGCTCCAAATTGTATTCGTATTCTTTTTTAAGCTTTTCAAGGTCTCGGCCTGTAGCCTTGTAGACAACGCTCTTTGTGTCTCCTAGCACGCATACAAGCTTAAGGGATTTGACCTCCTTAAGGTTTGCTGGAAGCACTATCTCGCCAACGTATTCCTTGGAAACGCTTTTGTGAGCTGCGATGTAGCGACGACGAACCTCGTTGCCTTCGTTGATAGTGATGTCCATCTTGTAAGGCTGTCCGTTCATTTCAGCTACAAGCTCGTAGCCCTTAGGATTATCGAATGGATAAAATCCCTGAAACAATAATGTATTTTTCTTGGTTAAGTGATATCTGATAAATACCACATTAAAAGTATCTCTCAAACTAATCTACCTTCCATGTACCTGTCTTAACATCAAACTTTTGTACACCACCGCGGCTGTAGCCATCCTCAACTGTGAGACTGTCTGCAATTTCCTCAGTTAATGTACCGTTTGCAATTATATCATAGAATAAATCTTCTACAAGCTTTGTATCAGCGAAAAGCCCATCTTTCGTATCCTTTGTGGATTCTGCAAACTGCTTAACAAAATCCTTAATACCCTGCTGAAGCCTTCTAACATCATCGCTGACGTAATCGTCATCCTTGTAGTGAGGCTGTGGCTGGCCATTCTCCATAGTGAAGTTAATGAGCTGGCCTGTTGGTGCCTTAAGGGCACTCTCCAAAAACAGCTGATATCTAAGAAGCTTGCTTTCGCCGATTTTGCTGGCATCCTTTATTTCGTAGATGGCATCTGCTCTGCCGCCGATGCGTTCTGGCTTGTTAGAATGAAGGGCCATGTAATGTCCGGCGATATCCCTGCCTGTAAGCTTCATTAGGAAGTACTGGATTGTTCCAGAAAATCCTACATCTATTACTGCAAGGTCTGTAGCTGAGCCGAATATCTTATTTGCGTAGTTCATATAAGAATTCTTTTCAACCTTTGCCTTGGCAAGAATCTCATCCTTGTATGGTGCGATGATTCTCATCATTTCATCCTGACTTGTAGCGTAGTCGATTTGGACATCCTGATCATCCTCATGAAGGCTTATTCCAAAGCGCTCCTCTAAAAGATTGCTAAAGCTTCCCATATATTTTTGAAGGAGAAGCTCTCTGATATCCTCCTCAGTTTCAAGTGCTGGCACTGCCACCGCACGGCGTGATGTAAGGAAATAATTAGCTACTGGCATTTCCTTACCACGGTTTTTGCAATAATCCTTGAACATCTGCTCTAGAAGATATCCTTCGCGAGCTAATAGCAACAAGGATTCCTTTGTATTAGCATTGTTTTCAACCACCCACTGAATAAATCTGGCCATCAAAGGTCCCATTGTGGTGTAGCCGAAATCATAATTATCCTTAAAGTTAAGTGTTCCACCTTCACCATAAGCAAAAGGAGAATTGAAAAGTCCACCATTTAATGCCTGTCCTAACATCAGTGAATTAGGTATGTTGTCCTTTGCAAATGCTTTTAGATAATCGAAATCTGAAAGCTCCAGCATAGCCTTAGGGCTAAGCACTACGTGGCTGGCAACGCCTCTGTCCATAAGGAACTGCGAATCAGAACGGAAGTTATCACCCACGTGGATAAAGCTGTTTGGATTGATACCAGAAAGTAACATATCCCACATGCTTCCATCATCTTTTCTAGCCCCTACTTCGCAGGAAATAATCAATTCATCATATCCGCCGATGCCACATTTGTGAAGGATTCCAACCATCTGTGCGCGGTTAAGATACATGTCGCTGACTAAGATTACGTGTCTGCCCATGGCCTTTAATGTGTTGAACACATCAACCATATCTTTTCTTGGAATGCAAAGCCTTGTTTCAAGGTCTACCTCCAGCTTTTTGATGTCCTGGGCGATGTTGCCGATGGTCTTGTCGTTAGCCACTTCCACATAAATCTTATCAAGAGTGGTCAATGCGCCGTACTTTTTAACAGCCTCGGCCTCTGCTGCTTTTCTAATCTTAAGAAAAGGCACGTGCTTGCCGTATTTATTGGCAATAATGTTCTCCATAAGGTGGAAAACATCATCCGGCTCAAAGATTGTTCTGGTAACCAATGTATCAAAAATATCGAAGGATACCACATCATAAGCTCCAAGCTTCATTGTGAGAAGCTCCTTGTCCATTTTGAAGGTATTGTAAAATGGGCGAAGGCTCTTATTTCTTACTGTATCAGCCTTATCTAAATACATGATGTAATCATCATAGCCCTGTTTTCTGGAAATGAAAGGAAGAATGCGCTCTAGTGCATGCGCAAGTGTTCCATCTGTCTGGCCCTTTTCTGCTGGGAAATCCTCGTAGGTATATCCACGTTCAAACAATGGTTTGAGCGCATCTGTCCTAGCCCAGAAGAATGAGCCTGCTGGGTAATTGAATACTGAAGGCATATCTCCTAAATCGTATTCTGCAAAAAGCTGTCTGCCCAGTCCCTCATTTGCCAACCATGAATAAGCGATTGTAGGTACTTCTTCATGGATATCAGGATAAATGAGACCAGCGTTTTTGTTTTTGAATAGATCAAATATATACTTTATCTTGTCCTCTGAACCAAGGAGTAGCTCTAATGAAAACTGTCTCCAGCCACCCTTCTCCTGTCCTGAGTACAATGACTTTTTACTATGTATATGTAAAAAATAATCGTGATTTAATATTTCGTTTGCAAACTTTACATACAATGGAGCTAAGTCCCTGCCCCTGTTTGGAAGAGGTCTAATGTCGATGCTCTTTGCAAGCTTAAGCTCCTTAAGACCGGCTCTTATGGCTGCAACATCTGCATCCTCCTGGCAAGAAATGTAAAGGTCGAATCTGTATGGCATGTTTGCAAAATAGCTAACAAATTCTGGTAGCAAATCCACATAGAAAAGATGCAGGTGGATGGCGATGCTTGGCTCCGCCTCACCCATAGCTGCTTTTTTCTTAGCTTCCTTTGCTGCAAGCTTAGCTCGTTTTGCTTCCTCCTTGGCTGCACGCTTTGCCTGGCGTGCTGGAGTATCCTTTCCTGTAAGGAAGGATTTGAAAGCTCTGATGCTTTCAAGTGTCTGATAACCTCTGGTGTTAACTGTGTTATCGTATATGGTCTGAATCTGAGCAAGGTTTGCCTCGATGTTACGGATGTGAACATCCTTAGCTGCAATCAAATCCTGTAGCTGCTTTATCTGATAATCGCGGCTGGCAATTGCAAAATCAGCACTTGTCTTGCTGCGTCCTTTTGCATGCTCTCTTAATTCGTGAAGATTCTTAACATCCTTGAAAATGTATTTTGACTGGAAGTGGTCCTCCATCTGCTGATATACAGCTCTTTCCTCATCTGATATTGATACCAGATGCTCTGGAAGGACACTGAATTTGCTGGCACGATAAAATACGTAATTGATAGGTACAAGGAAATCAAATGTCCACTCGTAATCAATTATCTGCCAGCCCTTATCTGTTTTTATGATGTTATCAAAAATTAAATCTACATCTAAATATTCACTTGCCAACACTCCTCTTGGCATGCTGACCTGTCCGAATACCTTTTCAAACTCTGGGCTTGTTTCGAATTCCTTGGCGTTTTTCATGTAAGCCTTTTTAACAGCTTCGATGAATGTAGCTGCATCAGCCTCTGTGATATGCTGTCCTTCTAAGAATTCGCTTTCAATGGCATCTCCCACCAAATTACTTTCATTTACGCAAAAATCAGAGCCTTGCAATATCTGCTGCAAGCCTCTGTAGCTGTCAAAAACTCTATGTATATGGCCCTTGGCCTCATCACTATATGGGCGTTTAATTACAACCCTTTTGCCGTCTCTTTCAACTATATCTGTGATGATGTTATATTTTGGATTACGCTCGTTAGAAAGCTTTTCGTAAAGTAATCTCTCCATTATTTAGCAATGAGCAGATAGTCGCCTGCTCCACCCCCTATATAATCCTCTGAGTATATTTCTGTGGTAAACATGTAATCAGGGCTGACCCTGTAGGTCGTAATGTCCTTGAAGCCTGCTTCCTTTAAAAGCCTTTTGGTAAAGTCTGCCATTCTAAGCTTTTCTGGCAAAGCATATACCAGCTTTCCTTCAGCTGAAAGCATCTGCTTAAGAACTGATGGGGTTTCTGTTAAATGTCCGAGATTGAGGATGATATTAAATGTACCTTTAATATCTGCTATTGCATCCTCGGTTACTACAGTAACATCTGTAGCAACCTCTTTAAGCCATTCCACCAAAGCATCGCTATCTGGATCAATAATCAAAACATTATCGCCCTTGCCAATTCCTACTGGCGACAGCACATTGCTTCTAAGGTGCGACAGATTTTCAATGGCTTCTATAGTTCCCTCATCAAAAATTCGCCTGTTATACTTTTCCTGAATCATAGGCACTCCCTTTTATTTCACCTGTTCTACCGTTACGTTAGAATTCATATCATAAAATCCAACAGTATTCTTGGTGCTTACAACTGTAAGATTCATAACATCATATAGTCTGTGATATGCAACAAAATCTACGCCATCAAAGCCTGTGCAGCTGATAGACATAAGATATTCGCCGCCCTGCATATCCATCCTCTGTGTGAAGGTTGCAACGTATTCGCTACCCTCCTTGCAAAGACCAACATCGCACTTTTCGTACATAGTGTTGGTACCTGTAACATCTATTCCCTTAAGAGTCTTAAAGGTAAGTGTGAATATTGGGTTTTCGATATCTGTATTAAAATGCACCTTTGACTTAACTGTGAAGGTGCTGCCCTTCATAATTGCATTGGTGTAATTACCGTTGTCATCGATTATGGCGAAGTCCACGATCGAAGCTCTGCCGTCACCGTATTCATTAACATTAGGGTTAAGCTGATAGTTTGACTTCCAGGTCTTGCCATTGTCTACCTCAACTGCAGCCTGACCTTCCACAGCTGCAAAGCTATCTGCAATATCGACCTTGCTGTTAAGCACTGGCTCCTGACCAACCAAAATCTTTTTATAAATATCTATCATTTCCTTTGGTGTGCCCTCAGCAACCTTATCACCCTTATTAATAAGCACTGCCTTATCACAATATTTGCTGATAGCGCCCAAATCGTGGGAAACGAAAAGAATAGTCTTTCCTGCCTCTTTAAATTCCTCGAACTTCTTATAGCACTTCGCCTGGAAGAACACATCACCAACTGAAAGAGCCTCATCTACAATAAGAATTTCAGGGTCAATGTTGATAGCAACCGCAAAGGCAAGACGTACAAACATACCGCTAGAGTAAGTCTTTACTGGCTGGAAAACGAAATCGCCTATATCTGCAAAGCTAAGAATATCATCAAGCTTTTCATCTATTTCTTCCTTAGAATAGCCAAGCATGGTTCCGTTAAGGTAGATATTTTCCATACCTGTGTATTCCATGTTAAAGCCCGCTCCAAGCTCCAATAGAGCCGAAATACGGCCGTTAACAGTCACCTCACCTGCTGTAGGCGACAACACACCTGTAATAATCTTCAGAATGGTAGATTTACCGGAGCCATTAGTACCAATAAGTCCTACACATTCACCCTTCTTAACAGAAAACGACATATCCTTCAGGGCATAATGTTCCTTATAATTCTTCTTCCTACTAAGTCCTAAAGTATCTGCCACTCTGGCTTTATTACTAGCGTAAAGCTTATAAACCTTGTCTACATGCTCTACATTTATAACATATTCGCTCATAGTATCTCCTAAGTATAATATCTAGTAAATTTTAACACATTTTACACATATCGCAAAGTGCAAAGAACCTCCGGTGCTATTCTGTCGGTAAGGTGTGTAGGGGACGGACATTCCCTTCGAATTGAAAAAGGCACCGGAGGAATCCGATGCCTTTTGGGTATTAAGTTTTTAGAGTGCGCTCATATCGGCGAAGTCTGTGATGACACCGTCTACACCTAATCGCTGAAGGGATAACATTTGCCCTTTACTCTGTGGTGCGTATGAATATACTTTGCCACCATTGTCATGGATGGCTTTTATAGTTTTTGGCGTAAGAGTTTTCATGTTGACACCATAGTATTCAGCTGGGTATTTGGTTGGCAATGTAGATTTACCGAAGGATGCAAGTACCATTATTGGCTGGTAAGGATTAATGTCCTTGATAGCTGTCAAATAATCGTAGTTAAATGACAGGAAGATGATTCTGTTAAGCATGTTGTACTGTGCACATTTTTCGTAAACCTGCTTTGCAAACGCCGGGTCGTCACCGATATCCTTGAGCTCGCAGAATACACGCATATTTGTAGAGCTGAGCAAATTTAATGCCTGGTCCAATGTAGGTATGCGCTCGCATTTATATTCCTTGTCGAACCAGTCCCCCGCATCTAATTGCAATAGCTCTTCATAGGTGTGATCTGCGATTGTGGTTCGATCGCCTGTTAGTTTTTCCAAGGTATCATCATGATAAATCACAAGTTCCCCATCCTTGGTTTTTCTAACATCGAATTCTACCGTTTTGGCCCCGCAGGCATAAGCCCCTGCAAATGCGCTAAGTGTGTTTTCAGGGTACGCTCCAGAATACCCTCTGTGCGCAACTATCTGAACCACTATGTCCTCATCTGCATCGGCTGGAAGGTAGAATAATTCACTTGCGACCATAAAAGAACAAAGTAAGGCGACCACACTTACTGCGATGGACCTCCCTACTTTGAAAAAGTGTTTATTCCCCATACGCAAGCCCCCTCTCTCTAGCTACTTATATTTTATCACGATTTGAATTTTCTGACATAATGCCCAAACAAAAAAATTGCCCGAAATCCTCGGGCAATTTTTATTAAATATTATCTATTGAATTCATTTAAATGTTCAATCTAGTAATTATAACGCATCCGCAAACTGTGGCTGAAGCTTCTTGAACACATGTGTTCCAAGGGCAAATACAAGGATTGTAAAGCACCAGAAATACAGTGTTAACCATGGCTTTGTCCAGAATCCTGTCTGCGATATAAAGCTGTCACGGTAGCCGCTTGTGATGTAATACATTGGGTTAATCTGAAGCAAAATAACCAGCCAGTTTGGAATCTTATCAAGCATTGTGTCAAAGTTCCACATAATTGGTGTAGCCCAGATGCCTACCTGTAACAAAATATTAATTAGCTGTGCCATATCCTTAAAGAATACGCAAAGGGCACTGCTTAAGTATATCAATCCAATAGTGAGTGCCATCATGGCAATGAAATAATATACAAGCTGAAGTATGTATGGTGTAATCCCAAAGCCGTAAAGCAATCCAACAATCAATGTAAACAATGCGAAAAAGCCATGTACAAAGATAGATGAAACAGCCTTAACAAAAGGTAGCACGTTGATTGGGAACACAACCTTTTTAACCAGGTAGTTGTATTCGTGAAGAACTACTGTACCAGCTGATAAAACCTCGCTGAAATAAAACCATGGAACAATACCTGCTGAAAGCCAGAAAACAAATGGTGCATTGATTCCTGCTTTTGTTCCCTGAGTTCCCTGGTTTAAAGCCTTGTCAAAAACTATCCAGTATACAAGCACCGTGATAACTGGCTGCACAAAAGCCCAAATAACTCCAAGTGTGGAGCCGGCAAACTTCTGCTTGAAGTCGTTTTTCGCAAGCTTTGTTATAAGATTTTTGTTTGTGATTAAATCTTTTATCATAATATCCTAACCTTTAGTTGATGGCTGTAAGTCCACCATCTGAATTGAATTTATAAATACTAACCTCGTCGTTTTCAAATACTAGCTGTAGCTTGAGACTGGTAGCTTTATAATTTGGATGTGACATCTTGGTCACTACAAGATAATCCACACCGCTCATATCCATTGCAGTTTCTGCTTCCTTTGCATTTTTGCTGAAGAACTTGTCGTTGATAGACATCATGGCATCTATCTGCTTTTCAGTTACATCAGAATAATCATAGCCTTCCAGATAAACCTGTCGTTCCGAAAAAGCACTGCAGTAGAAATAGATACTTCTGTAATCTGTTTCCTCTGAGAATCTGTCCACCGCTACAAGAGAATCGGCCTTTGTGTTATCTCTCAGCCATAAATAAGCGTCCAATGTATCCTTTGATACCAGGCTTGGCTCATCTCCTGCTTCAGATTCAAAAATTGCATTTTGTCTAACATCATCGTAGCAAAAATATCCCAAATCTACCGCTAAGAACAGTGTTCCGATAGAAAGAAATACAGCTGTGTAATAGAAAATAAATGTCTTTCTACGTTCGATAATGTATTTTACTGCGCCATAATATATGAACGCTGCATTTGTAATAATAAAATATCCCTGTGAAAGGCCTGGCACGCTGATGAAGCAAAATCCGATAACGCCCATCATAACCGAACCGATTACAAACCAATCAAAAATATCTCCGATAACCCCTTCTTTTATAAGGGTTGTGAACTTTTCAACGGCAAATGCTGTGAATGGGATAATAAGTGGGCCTACGATACAAATCATACAGCCTATCACGCCTATTACAACCCATGGGAAGGCCATATAGTCAAATCCAAGCTTAGTGATTATCTGACCAACTCTGCCTGCCTCTAAAGTACCCTCTGGAGTAATGTGCATTGCTCTGTTGTTAGAGCCTGATGAATTGATTCCTACTGTTACTGTAATGTATGTTAATACAAAGCCCAGTGTGACGCTTATAGCGTACAAAAATCTAGGCATATGGAATTTCTTAAGTATTATGGCCTCGATAATAAATACTGCCCATGTAATGGCTACAAGCAAGATGCCTGTTGTTCCCTTAAAGCCTGTTGCTGTGGCTGACAATAAGTACAGCCCGATTAACACCTTGGTTTCGCATTTGTCGTACCAAACCTCTACCAAAATATCTATGACAACAATAGAAAGTGACATAGCCATGCCTAAGGCATTTGCATTACTAAATAAATGGTTGTCTAGCCAAGAAAAAGGCAGCTTCACGCCCACTATGTTAAGTGGCATGATGCATACAAGACATAACAATGTACCAAAGCAATATACGAAATAATTAAATCTATGTGTAATTCTTCCGTGGCGAATTCTTTCGCCGATGGTAAGCAATGCTAATGATGTTGGGAATGCACACATAAGAGCATTTCCATTCATGTACAATCTAAAAGCATCCATACCAAAGATGTGCTTACACATAGCAAAAATCAATTCGTAATAATAGTGATAATAAAAGGTTAATCCCTCTACTCTTATATCAGTATTAGGAAATGATTTGCTAAGTGAAACAATGTTTCCAGTGTGAAACAGATAATCGTGATAAACCTGCAATGTCTGTCCACTAAAGGCACCTAAATATTTCAGCTGGAAATTCAAGAAAGATGCCAAATAAATAAATCCAAATATAATTATTCCAGTCCATCTAAATTCTTCGCCTGCATTAAAAAAGGATGGCTTTCCCTTTTTAATGTAAACAAAAATGGCAATAATTGATGTGATTGGACCTGCCACCATTATTATGCCATTGATATTTAATAAGGATTCTATGAAATATAGGACTGCCATGTAGATAAATCCTATAAAGAATGCTGCAAGAAGTCTGGTGGAAATTTTCAGTCTTCTAGGAAAAAGTATTTCTTCAAAGAGCATTCCTGGTATTTGAATCCAGATAATCGCATAGGCCAAAAATATCAATGTGATTGATAAACTAAATGTCATTAACTCTCCTCTTCTACTGGAGCCAGCTGACCTAATTTGAAATGCTTACGGCAAAGAGCCACATAAGAATCGTTTGCTCCAAGCATTACTTGAGGACCTGAACGTACAACGCCCTTTTCGTTGTATCTACAGTTACATGTAGCCTTGCGTCCACACCAGCACACAGTCTTAACTTCGTGTATAACATCTGCTATAGCAATCAGTCTCTCTGAACCTGGGAAAAGCTTATTTCTAAAATCAGCTCTAAGTCCATAAGCTACCACAGGAACGTCCATAAAATCTACAATGTCAGAAAGATAATCTATTTGTTCCTTTGTTGCAAATTGTACTTCGTCCACAATAATGCAATCATATTTTTTGATTTCTTCCTCTGGCATTTCTATTAAATCTTCAAGAAAGATGCACTCATTCTGAAGACCAATTCTAGAACGAACAATACGCTCTCCATCTCTAGTATCAAGCTTAGGCTTAACTAAAAGAGCGTTTTGACCTACCTCCTCGTAATTAAAATGTGTCATCAAAGCATTGGCCGTCTTTGATGAGCCCATAGCACCATAATAATAGTATAGCTTTGCCATAGCATATTCCCCTTTTACATAAATTGACAGAAGACTAAAAAACGCCTTCTGTCTAATTAATACATATTTTAATGTTAATACTAGTAAAAGTCAAAACTTTAGTTACAATCTAAAGTTTCCAAATCTGTTGCTCTATGGACTAATCTGTAATCATCCTTGCCATGGTTCTTTACGTAATACAATGTTAAATCTGCCGCGTTCAAATAATCCCATGCACGATTAAGTGGTCGTGGGACATGGTTAACGATACCTTGGGAAACGGACAGGTTGTGAAGGTTCAGCTTTTTGCCTACCTCTTTAACCTTAGTTTTAATCTCCTCTGCCTTGGCTAATACCTCTTTATCTGGCATATCATAGTAGAATACTATAAATTCGTCGCCGCCATATCTGGCCACAAATATCTTGTTATCTGATATACCCTTTAATATTCCTGAAATATGAACTAGTAGCTCGTCGCCCTTGGCGTGTCCGTATGTATCATTTACCAGCTTGAATGAATCTACGTCCATCATTTCAACTGCCAGGTTCTTCTGTTCCTTGCTTGCAAGCTCGAATATCTCGTCTGCAACGGCATTCATCTTCATTCGGTTGGCTATGCCTGTCAGGGAATCTGTCTCCGCTGCTGCAAGTAAAAACATGTTTTGAATCTTTTCCTGTGCAAGCTCCGAACGTAGTCGTAAGGTAGTTATGAATGAACGCTTATTTCCTTCGTTTTTGCGTTCGTTATAGGCCTGATAATTCTTCAGGCTTTGCATAAGCTTTTTATCATCCCCAACTGTTGTATATATCTGTATTCTGAAGTTTTCAATAAATAGATGTATGTCTATGTAGTCATCCTCTGGTGTAATTTTCTCCAGATGATTAAACATGTTATCAAGCTCAGCATACTCACTGTTTTGCATCAACAGCTTGATGAAGGATTTTGTCTCGGCAAAATACAGCATGCAATCTTCACATGAATAAAAGGCATCAAGGCACTTTTGCTTCATAATCTGAGAGTTAAGCTGGTCTTTTATATATAAGAAATAACAAAATCTAGCAAGACTAATACTGAATATCTGATTGAAAAGTGGGTTTTGCTCCACAATCCTTTCCATCATCACATAGGCTTCGTTTGCCTGCCGTAAATAATCAAGATTCAGATACAATCGAACAATAAAAGCATAATTTGTTGCAAGAAATGCATTCTTAAGTTTTCCATCTTCAATAAATGTACAGCATTCTATTGCTCTGTAGCTGTATTCCAATGCCTCCTTGAAGGCATCCATTTCATAGCATAATGATGCGAAATTAGTGCAGGCCACAACCTCCTCTGAGTATAATCTGTGAGCCCTTGCTATGTCGATAGCATTAATAAAATATTCTTCGCTGGTAATATAATGACTTTCGCTTCCAAATATAATTCCCAACTCATTATAGCAACGGCAAGCAAGGAGATATTCGTCTGTTTTAGCAATCCCTTTGACTCCTGCAGACAGATAAAATAAAGCCTGTGAAAAATCTCCTCTTTGGCAACAAGCATCGCCCAGCACACAACTTGCATAATCCTTTAAGACCTCATTTCCGCATTCATGGGCCAAATCAAACAAGTCGCAAGCCAGATCAAGATATTTTTCGCAGTCCGTTCCTCTTGCCTTATTTATTTCGGATATCAGCTCCACAACCTCTGGAGACTGTTTATTGCGCAATTCTTCCACTTATTCCCTCTTTCTATTTAAACCTATGCGCCCTTAACATAAAAAAGAGACGCGGTCACATTATACCACGTCTCACGTTATATATCTAGTTAATAATTTGATTAATTCTCTTTGTATAACGCTGCTGTAAGCTTTCCATTATCAGCTAGAATACATACAAGCATTTTTGCGTCATAAGGATTAGCAAACTTCAAATCTAAAGAGCCCCATGAAATTGTAGCGTCCCAGCCTTCTGGCAAATAGTATACAGGCAATGAATGTGGATGACGCTCAGAAACCTTTAAGCCTGCCATTTTGGTTGCAGCGTAAATAGTTGATGATACCTGGCAAACACCACCGCCTAATCCCATTGCATGTTGCTTTGCGATAAATACTGGTGCGGTAACAAATCCATTTGCTGTTGTACGAGGGCCAATGCTGTTAGATGCTGAAAATGTCTGTCCTGGCTCTAATACTCTACAGCCGATTTTCTTAGAGGCATTTGCTATGTTACTACCTCTGGCTGCCTGCGCGTCGTAGTCTGTAACATATACGCCAAGCAATGTGAGATTGGTAGGAGGAACAACCTCTACCACTCCTGCTGCAGGTGTGCCATCACGACCCTCTGATGCTCCTGTACGTACGTAGTGACATACGTAAGCCAGCATGTTATCGCCATAAACTGCTGCCAAATCTGGATTTTTGTTTTTGTAGTCTGTGGCGTTGAAATTAGCACATGGATTTCTGCCTTCGTTTACACCGCAAATCACATAGTGATTCAACAGGTATACTGGGTTTCCATTTGCCTTATTTGCAACATCGGGATACATCATTGCATAATAATTTACATCAAATATCTTGGCGACTAGCTGTAGTTCATCATTAGTAGCAGCCTCTGCATTTAATTCAGGGGTAAATACAACTGCTACTGCAAATACCAAAATCGAAAAACAGATTTTACGTAAACTCATTTTCTTCCCCATAATTCCTCCTGTGAAATTTTTAATATGTACCATTTTAACACTTGTTGTAGATAATTGTGTGACATTTCTATCATTTTTATGAAAAATAAAGGTAAAATTCTAAAAAATAGTTAAAAAAAGACGTAGTCCCATAAGACTACGCCTTATACCTACAGTATATTTATTAGAAGAAGTTCCAGAAATGTAATATCCCAATCCATCAGTGAAATCGCCCTTAATATCGATTGTTTGATTTCCATTTCCATCTGTGAAGATTAATCCATCAATGTCCTTTGGCACTGTAATGCTATATATGCTTTCGTTGAACTCATTTTGTTTAACATATGTCATAGCCTCACCTGGCCAAGCCTTGCCTTCTGATGAACCTCCCCATGTATAAGCATATACCTGATTCCAATTATAGTTGTTGCTAAAATAGAGCTTTACTACATCTGGCTCAGGATTGTCTGGTTCGTCTGGATTTGTTTCCTGCTGTAATAGTACCGCAATGCCTGATAATCCAATGTAGCCTGAGATGCTTGATGCTGTAACCTCAAATGTAGAACCACTAACTGCATCCTTGTATGTACCTGGCTGAAGCTGAGAGCCTGCATTGTTTACAGTAACATTCTGATTGCATCCTGAACCAAGTACAAGTGTTGCACCTGTCTCTCTGGCTACCACTGCC
>CACYLQ010000035.1 GCA_902775195.1 uncultured Pseudobutyrivibrio sp. | reverse complement strand
TATTTACCTGATGGAAATTGGATTAGCTACTGGGACGGCAAGAAATACCAGGGCAACCAGCACATCATCGTAGATGCTCCAATCGACGTGCTCCCAATCTTCATCAAGGAAGGCAGCATCATCCCTATGTACGATGATGTCCAGTACGTTGGCGAAAAGCCTTACGATACAGTAAATCTTCTTGTAGCTGGCGATAGCGCCTGGGGTTCACACTACCAGGATAACGGTGAAGATTTTGAATACCTGGATGGCCAGTACAACCTGTACAGCTTCACCTACGAAGACGGCAAGCTGGATGTGGATATGCTTCACGAAGGCTACGAGAAATATAAGGATATTAAGGTTGAAAAGCTTTAAAACCAACTAATGAGCTAAGGCTCTGATTCATAAATGAATCAGAGCCTCTCTTTTTTTGCTTAAATATTGACAAGGTTAAGGCAAGGCGTTATATTGTAATTACTTTTTGTTTTTTGTTTTCGATTTATAATCTTGCATGCGGCACATCGTTGCATGTTCCCCATTTTTTTGTTGGCATTTTATGGCACTACGTCTAGCTATCCTAATTTTTAACACTAAGACGTAGTCGAAAACTATTGTTACGTCTTGTTAGCGGTTTAAGAGAACTGTAGACGTAGTTTGATATGGAACATAGAAAGAGTCTACGTCTAAATCTGACTAAAATGAAAGATTAGACGTAGCGGTATAGGCCTACCTACGTCTTGCAATACGATTGTAGATGATTTAGACGTAGTGGGATGAAATTTGTAATTAGAAAGAGTGATTTATTGGTATTAAATAAAGATTATGTGGAGCAACAACTCAAAGAACTAAGGCTTCTCCTTAAAGAATCAGATAAGAGAGTAGCAATCGGGAAGCGTCTACCCAATATAAGGGTAAAGGTTTCCAAAAGTAATGGCTGCAACCAATATTATTACATTAATCCTGACACTAAAAAGCTTGTATATGTGAAAAAGGAGGATTTAACGAAGGTAGCTAGAATTATCCAAAGAGATTACAACAGTGAGGTTAACAAAGCCATTAGAAAGCAAATAGATAAACTTGAGAAATTCATAGCTAATTACGATTTTGATGCTATTGATAAGGTATACGAAAAAATGCCACTAGCTAGGCAACAGCTTACAAATCCAATTATTCTGAACGATGAGCAATATGTATTGAAATGGAGGGCTGAGCATCCTGCAATGCAGAATACCTTCCCAGAGCAGGGAAAATATAAGACTAATCGCGGTGAATTAGTTAGATCAAAATCAGAAAAAATCATTGCAGATACTTTAGATAGATATGGAATTCCCTATCAATACGAACCTTTTCTAGAATTAGGAAATAGCTCAGTTTATCCTGATTTTGCTGTGTTGAATTTGAAAAAGAGAAAGACCTTGTACTGGGAGCATTTAGGAATTGTATCTGAAAATGATTATGCAACAAAGAACTTTATAAAGCTTCAGATGTATGAGAAGAATGGTTATTATCTTGGGACAAACCTGATTATTACAATGGAGTCTGATATGGTGATGCTTGATATAAAAAATGTAGAGGAGAAAATTAATGAATTATTATTATAATTATATTTGTTTAATACAGAAATTCCATACTGAAAGAACCGGGAAAGAATTATTATGTTATGAATGTAAATATAATTTTTAGATACATAGATTATGATTTTCGATTGGAACTCTGTTGGCGGCCTGCTCATAGGCGGTATAAAGGAGTTCCAATTTTTCTTTGGTGGTATCTGGTTCGAAGCAGATATTGTATTTCTTTGGTATAAATGGTAATAGGGCTTCGCTTGATACTAAAACATTTTTTAAATTTATCTTCTTGATATCATCAGGTGATGAAATAAATAAAACATCTTCAAAAAAATCTGAGATGAATTCCTTCTTTTCAGCATTGTTTGTATCCAGTAGGACATATTGATACTTTTCCCCAGAAAACTGTATATTAGCGGCTGCTTTTAGTCGCTCTAGATTAGTGTTTACCTGAAAGAAAAGTGGGTCGTTGATGTAGCAGTCAAGGGCAAGCAGTGGTGCAAAGTTGCAATCGCCAATTGCAGAAAAGGTGTTTTTATCTAAATCGTAGCAGATAAGTGCATCTGCCTGCCCGTAGTTTTCAAATCGTGAAGGTGGAATCAAAAACACATCATAGTTTTTGTCTCCAAGAAATTTGGTGATGGCCTTTATGATATTCATTTGGTCGGCAGCTTTTAGAACAGAATCTGTATCTGAAATGGCAAAGCCAACCTGATTTTTCCTTTTTGAAGCCAGAGCCTTTGCAGCCTGATTAGGGGAGTAGTTTAGTAGATTGATTACTTGTAAAACTCTCTTCCTTGTTTCATCAGATATTTTTAAATCAGTTCTTCCATTTACCACATAGGAAACTGTAGCTACTGAAACACCCGCCTCTTTAGCAACATCTCTGATGGTAACCTTTTTGTTTGCCATTTCTTGCCTCCATTTAACCGTTTAATCGGTTGATAAATCAATTATGGGAATCTTTTCTCCAATTGTCAATAACAACCTATTGACAGTGCAGAAAAAAGAGTGTAGTATCTAATTAATTTAAACGGTTAAGCAGGCGTTAAAACGGGCTTGCTTATATTTTTACAAATCAATTTAAACGGTTAAGTAAAAGGAGGGTATTATTATGAAAAAAAGAATTGTGACTATGCTTTTAGTAGGATGTATTGGAGTTAACGCTGTGGCAATGACAGGCTGCGGTAATAGTGAAAGCTCTGCCGCTGAGGCTCAGGTGGAGGCTACCACTGATGAGACTTCAAATCAGCACACTGTAACCTACTACGATTCAGATGGGACTACAGTCCTTGATACAAAGGTAGTAGAGCACAAGGCTAATGCGGAGGATTTCACACCTGAAAAGGATGGCTACACATTCGTAGGCTGGTTTGCAACTCCAAAGCTTACAAGAGAATTTGATTTTAGCAGAGCTATCACAGAGGACACTCCACTGTACGCAGGCTTTGTAAGCTATGTTGAGGATACACGTAGTTTTGCCATTGTAGGCGCTGGCGAAAGTGAGCTTTTAAAGGAATCTAACTGGGGTGAGGTTATATCTGATGACCACAGACTTACAAAGGAGGACAACTCTGAGGCAAACCAGTACACTATCACAGTTGAACTTCAGGAGGGTGATCAGTTCCAGTTTGCAGTAGATGAAACATGGGCAGATCAAAGAGGCTATGGCTATCTAGAGTCTGGCATGCTTGATGGCAAAACATACTTTAAAAATGCAGGCGGTCTTGGAGATACACCAGCAGAAAAATCTAACATAGAGGTTGCAGTAGCTGGTACATACACATTTACTCTTACAACTTTCCCAGGTGAGGATGTTTATGATGAAGCAGACCAGTACTATACAGAAGAAACAAAGGAAAATTTCAATTCTAATCCATATGACAAGATTACATGGACATACACCGAGTAAAGGAGATATATGAATAAACACGCATTACTACACATTCCCGAATCCAGATACTGCTTCCCATTATCAAAGGAAGAGGTTGTTATCAGATTTAGAACTGCAAAGGAAGATGCAGATGCAGGACTTAAGGTAAGGCTTATTTATGGTGTTAAATACGATTACCAAAAAGAGCGTTTTACAGTAGAGGTTCCTCGCAAATATGATGACGAGCTGTTTGCATATTACGAGATTCAGTTAAAGATAAGGGACACACGATTTGTATACATATTCGAGCTTGAGGAAAATGGAAAAAAGCAGTACTTCAGTGAGGATGGCTTAACAGACAGCTACAATTATGAAAAAAGCTATTACAATTTCTTCCAGCTACCTTACATCAATGAAAATGATGTTATGCCATTAGTTGATTGGATGCCAGGCACTGTGTTCTATCAGATTTTTATAGACAGATTTTGCATTGGGGACGAGAACAAAGATATGTCCTACATCGATATGAAGTGGGGCAGCAAGCCTACTCCAAAAAGCCATGCAGGCGGGGATCTGCGAGGAATTATTAAGCGCTTGAATTACCTGAAGGATTTAGGAATTTCGGCACTTTACCTTAATCCTATTTTCCTATCAGATTCAAATCATAAATACGATATTATCGACTACAAAAAGATTGACCCACAGTTTGGAACTAATGAAGATTTTGTGGAGCTGGTAAAAAAGGCACACAGCTTGGGTATCAGGGTGGTGCTTGACGCAGTATTCAATCATTGTAGCTATAAGATGGAGCAATTTCAGGATGTAATTAAAAATGGAAAAGCTTCTGAGTATTTCGACTGGTTCATAATCGACGGAGATAAGGTTGATATCAAAAAACGAAATTATGAATGCTTTGGTTACTGCGATTACATGCCAAAATTAAATACAGCAAATCCTGAGGTTCAAAGCTTCCTTTTAGATATTGCCACCTACTGGATTGATGTGGCAGATATTGATGGTTGGCGATTAGATGTTGCCGATGAGGTATCTCACGACTTCTGGAGAATGTTCCGAAGAGCAGTGAAGGCCAAAAAAAGTGATGCGGTAATCATTGGAGAAAACTGGCATGATGCATATCCTTCACTTCAGGGTGACCAGCAGGATAGCATTATGAATTACGCATTTACGAAGATTTGCTTGGATTATTTCGCTAATGAAAGCTGTGATGCCCGAAAGACTGCACAACACCTAAACGGCATCTTGATGCGAAATATGAAGCAGGTAAATTACATGATGCTAAATCTACTTGATTCACACGACACAGATCGCTTCTTTACAATGTGTAAAAAGGATAAGAAAAAGCTTGAGGCGGCATTGGCCCTTACCATGTTTATGCCAGGAACACCATGTATTTACTATGGTACCGAGCATGCAATGGAGGGCGGATACGATCCTGATTGCAGACGCTGCTTTGATTGGGATGAAAGTAAATGGGATATGAAATTTTTCAATAAGGTGAAGGAGCTTATCGCCCTAAAGAAAAATCCTGTTTTACAGTATGGCGACGTATCTATTACTGAAGAAAATGGCTCATTAATTGTAAAAAGACGCTATAATGGAAATGTTGCAAAACTAATAATCGAAAGTCCTACCGTATACACGATATCTTTTGAAAATAACTAGGGGGTATATCTATTATGAAAAGAAAAATTGCCTTGGTATTAATTGGGATGATGGCGCTCACTACCCTTGCAGGCTGTAAGAGTGAATCCAAGGAAGCCACTAAGGAGGCTGCTTCTCCTACTAATACCATTTTCACCGGAGAATTAGAGGAAAACGTAACCATCCAGGTTTTGGAAAATGACACAGCTATCTCTAAGGGATATTTTGATGAGCTAATAAAGGCTTTTAACAAGGAATATGAAAAGTACGGCATCACAGCGGTAGATGCCAACATGGATCAGTATTTGGATTTGGCAAACGATGGCCCTTACGGCTACGGCCCAGATGTTTTGTATCAGGCTAATGATGTAATTATGCAGTACGCTGAGGGCAAGCACATCTATCCACTTCCAGTGGAGCAGTTGGATTGCTACAGCCAGATACCAGAGGCTGCCTGGAAAGCATATCAGGTGGATGTTGAGGGTAACACCTACACCTGCGGTGTTCCTGTAAATGTTCAGGCACCAATGCTTTACTACAGAACCGATTTACTTCCAGAGGATTGGAAGAGCAATTGGGATGATAACAAAAATGATGTTCCGGACATGGTAGAAAACTGGAACGACATGTATGCCTATTCAAAGGAAATCCATGAAGTCAATCCAGATAAATATGGCTATATGAAATCCTTATATGATGTGTATTTTTCCAGCGGATTTTTATTCTCTTATGGCGGATACATCTTCGGAGATAACAACACAGACACTAATGATATAGGCTTTGCAGCAGGCGATGCCAACAAGGGTGCATGGGTATTAAGCCAGCTTGCCAGCAACATGAACGAGGATTGTATCGACGATACTATTACCACAAACGCATACAGCAAGCTTGCAGATGGTACATACTTTGCCACACTTTCTACTCCAGATACTTACACAACTTTCTACGATAGCCTAGTGGAGGAATATGAAAATGATGGATTGACTGAGGACGAAGCAAGGGATAAGGCTATAGAAAATCTTGTAATGACATCTCTTCCTAAACTTCCAGAAAGCGGAGATTTAACAGAGGAGAATCCATCCTTAATCGATACAAAGACAATGGGTGGAGTAAATGGATATGCCATCAGCTCTTATACCAAGTGCCCAAACGCTTGTCTTGCCTTTGTTGATTTTGCAACCAACTACGAAATGATAAAGCTTAGAAATGAGAAGCTTGGAATTGCTCCAGCAAGAGAAGACGTTGCTGAAGAATTAGGTGGATTATCTAAACAGATGTATGAAAACCTTGAAAAGGGCAATGTTGTATTAATGCCATCTATCAAGGAGGTGGGCCAGATTTGGACACCAGGTCAGACCTTCTTTACTGATTTGGCAAAGGATAGCTTCAGACCAGAATCAGAAAAGAAATTCAAGGATTTAGATGCATTAAAAGCAGGACTTGAGGATATGTGCAATCAGATAAGTGATGCAATACATACCTTGGAATAAGAGGAAAGACTATGAGAAAGTTTTTAGATAGCTCATGGCGCGTTAAGCTTTCTGCCCTAATTATGGGAAGCGGACAGCTGATGTATGGTTGTGTGGCTAAAGGAATTATTTATATTTTAATAGAAATAGGTTTTATTGCATACATGGTGATAAGAGGCTTCTCTGATATAGTAGGCTTCTTCACTTTGGGAACCACAAAGGCAGATGCCTGGCTTGGAACTGTGGGAGACAATTCCGTAGTAATGCTTTTGATGGGAATATTTGCATGGATTGTGGTTGCAGCATTTATCTACCTATATGTATTAAACATTAAAAGTGCTTGCGATATAGAAGAGCGTGTAAGCACGGGGAGAGCGCCAAAGAGCTTTATAGACGAATTAAAGGAATTATTAGATAGAAAGTTTTATATCACAGTTCTGGTACTACCAGTAGTGGGAGTGTGTATCTTCAATATCTTACCAATTATATTTATGATACTCATTTCTTTTACTAACTACGGCGGAAGCATTGTGCCACCAGAGCTTGTGGATTGGGTGGGCATTGATAACTTTAAAAAGATTCTTACTCTTTCAAAGTTTGCTCCAACCTTTGCAAGGATTTTAGGCTGGAACATCCTTTGGGCAGTAGTTTCAACAGCTCTTAATTATTTTGCAGGACTAGGTCTGGCGCTGCTTTTAAACAAAGATTGCGTAAAGGGCAAAGCCTTCTTTAGAGCCTTCCCAGTGCTGGCCTACGCCATTCCAGGATTTATTACACTACTTGCCTTTAAGTTTATGTTTTCCTACGGTGGGCCAATCAATCAGATGATAAAGGCTACAGGCACAGCCCCAATAGGCTTCCTTGATCTGGATGCCAAATGGATGGCCAGATTAATAGGAATCCTTGTAAATTGTTGGATTAGTGTTCCATCAATTATGCTGCTTGCCACAGGACATCTTTCAAATCGAGATATGTCTTTATACGAGGCAGCCAGAATCGATGGAGCAACACCATTTCAGCAGTTTAGAAAGCTGACAATGCCATTTATGCTTTTTGCAACAACCCCTGTTTTATTAGGACAGTTTATTGGTAACTTCAACAACTTTGGTATCTTTTACTTCCTCAGAGGTGGATTATACATGGATGGATATTTCCTTGCCAGTGATACAGATTTACTTATCAATTGGCTCTATAATCTGTCCATAGATAACAATTACTACTGTATTGGTGCGGCTATTTCGCTGATTATATTTATCATTACATCAGCCATCTCGCTTGCCGTATATGTTAAATCACCATCCTACAGAGAGGAGGATACCTTCCAATGATGAAAAAGTTAAGCGTTGGAAAAATCATTGATGCTACCTGGACCTATGCATTACTTTTGATTGTAGCATTTATATTCTTCTTCCCATGCCTTTGGATTGTACTTGCATCATTTTCAAAGTCAGGAAGCATATATTCATTTGATGGGTTCTTCCCAAAAAGTTACAGTGTAGCTACATTTAAAAAATTATTTACAGATACTACAATGTACAATTATCCAAGATGGTTTTTAAATACATTGTTTGTTGCGGTCGGAAGCTGTTTACTTGGCACCTTTCTCACAATTCTTACTGCCTATACAATGTCCAGATTTGAGTTTAGGGCCAGAAAAACAATGATGAAAACTACTATGATTCTTGGCATGTTTCCATCCTTCATGGGAATGACTGCTGTATATATTCTGATGACCCAATTTGGTCTTATCAATCAGCTATGGGGATTGATTTTGATTTATGCAGCAGGTGCGCCTATGGGATATCTTACACAGAAGGGCTTCTTCGACACCATACCAAAGGCTATAGATGAAGCAGCCAAAATAGACGGTGCCAATTCTGCACAGATATTTTGGAAAATCAACCTACCACTTTCAAAGCCAATTATCGTATATACGGCATTAACTTCTTTTACATGGCCATGGTCAGATTTTATTTTGCCAAAGCTATTATTAAAGGAAAAGGATTTGTATACGGTTGCTGTTGGACTGATGAGTCTAGATGAAACAGAATTCGCCAGATTTGCCGCAGGAAGTGTATTTATAGCTGTACCAATCGTTATTCTATATTTTGCATTAGTGAAAAACATGGTAGACGGAATCGCAGAAGGGGCAGTGAAGGGCTAAAAAAAACTAGCTGTTAATTTAACAGCTAGCTTTTTTTTATTTTGTATTCTTCTTCTCACAGAAGATTGTACGGAAGATAAGTCTTACGAATGGTCCGCAGTAGAAAAGCTGATATAAAAGAGCCATTGGGAAGTTCATAGTCCATGTCTGTATCCATGTACCGAATGTCTTAGTGTCCTTGAAAAGGATAGTAGCAACAAGGCTCATGATAGGGCACATGATGCAGCAGATGCAGATTGAAATTGCATAAGTGATGAACTGTGGACGGTCCTTAGTAGGGTCCATTACTGTAAATGCAAGCCCTCTGGCAATCTTACCAACGATAAAGAATTCTAATACGAATGCGATAGGCACCATGATTGGAAGCTCATGTAAAGCTGCTAAGAAAGTGGCACCGCTAACACCACCCATGTTAAGTGCTACGTTGTAAACTACCATTCCGTAAACCATGATAGTTGCCATAATAATTGTAAAAACTACGTCCTGAAATTTGTTTTTAGGCATAAAAAATCCTCCTTCTGATAATAAATAACTACATAAGAATAAATGTGTTGTTCGTTATCATCCAGAGGATGTGTCGTTTCCAATAAAACCATAATTTCTTCAATTGCTTTGCAATTGTATCATGATTAAATGAAATTTGTAAGTATTTAATTAAGTACAATCAATTCAAGCTGTCCCTAAACAATTCCCAAATTCTTAATCAAATCATCGTATGATTCTGTGGTCATTTTGTACTTGCTACCGTCGGAGGTGCAAACTGAATGTTCTACAGGCTCCACGGCTGTTACTTGCTGCAAATTGATGTAAATAAATTCTCCAGTTGTTGTTGTAATCTCAAAAAACATATAGTAGCCCTCCTCATATTTTTAATGATGAGGATATTATATTCATAAAATGTTTCCATAATGTGAATATTTTGTTATTTATAGGGCTATAGGCATCAAAATATTAACATGAAAAACATCTTCATCGGCGGAAATTGTAAGGTTTCCATTGTATTTTTCAGCCAGATATTTAATACTCTTTAAACCGTAGCCATGTAGATGAGGCTGGTCCTTTGTGGATTCGGGCAGTCCGTTATGGAACGAAAGTGTATTATCGTAATAATTATCAACGAGAATGTGGACAAAATCATTTCTACGTCGCACGGTAAGAGAAATCATTCGTTTATCCTTGTTTTCAAGGGCTGATACAGCTTCGATAGCATTTGATAAAAGATTTCCAAACATAGCGTAAATGTCAGCTGTGTCCATGTATGAAAGCAGCTGGCCATCAGCCATGCAGGTAAGTTCGATATCATTGTTAGCGCAGTATAGTGACTTTTCAGTAAGTATAGTATCCAGTGCATGGTTGTAGGTAGATATGTCTGCATCGAAGGTTGAAAGGAATTTCTCAGCCTGTGATTTAAAGGAGCCTACCTCATCAGCGTTTCTTCGAAGGAAATATTTTAAATCGTGGCAGTACATGTTCAGCAGTTCCATGTTCTGCATGGAATCGTCATAGTGCTGCTTATCATTTGCAATGATTTGCTCCAACACCGACATCTCCATCTCTATCTGAGTCTTTTCAAATAATCCAAGCTGTAGCACCAGTGCAAGCAAGGAGCAGATGATAGAATAGATGGATGTTACAAAAATCAGATCCGAGTCTGAGGAATAATTCATTCGGTAGGAGTTTAGCAGTGTGCAGGAAAACATTGCAATCAAGGACACGATTGTGAGCTTAAACTGGTTATCTCGTAGTTCGAAATCCTTTCCAAAGCGTCTGGTTATTAAAAAATATTCACATACTAAAATGGTTATGTAAATCACCATTGTATATGCAAGGGATGTCATAATCCCTGGAATATAATTGACTCCTAGTGTAAGCAGTGAATATGATAGATGCTGTATTGCAAGGCCTGCGGTACTCCAATATAAGGCCGATATGGGATTAAGCTTGTAGCAAAACAATACCGCAAATACGATAACAACAAACTGTAGCATATATGCCAGATTATCAAAAACAAATAAATCCCACATAAAGTTCATTCCAACAAGAATACTGCCGCAAAGCAGCACTCTAAGAACGAAGAGTGAACGTTTTTCCTGCAATAAAAGCAGAATGCCGATGGACGCTAAAAGCTCTATTAAAACTACGAAAGGCGATAGATGAAAGGCTATCATAATTGTCCTCCTAGATAATTTGTTACTTCATTTATAAAAATCTTTTTCTTAGGGCGGCTGATTGGTAAGACATTTGGCCCAACCTTCACGTCATTCCCCTCGATACTGGTTACATATTTCAGATTAACAAGGTAGCTGTTGTTGCAGCGTCTAAAGTGGTAGGGATGGAGCATTTCTTCCACCTCGCTGATGGCACCTCTGGTGTCGAAAACACCATCCATGGTGTGGTAGTAAAGTCGGTGTGACAAAACTTCCACGTAGTAGATTCTATCTGTTGAAAAGGTATGGAGTTCCCCCTTTGATGCAACAGTAATGTTCTTATTAGCCTGTTGTTTGATGATGGCTAAAACCTTCGGCATCTTCAGGCTAAAAGCATTTTCTGATAATGGCTTTAGAATGTAATCCAAAGCATTTACTTCGTATCCTGCAATGGCGTAGTGGGCTAGATTGGTTAGGAAGATAAGCAGCACATCTGAATCCAGCTCTCTAAGCTTGTGCGCAGCATCCATTCCATTCATGCCATCTAATTCGATATCCATAAATACTATTTGATATTGATGACTGTAGCTTTCCAAAAAATCCTCAGCTCGATTAAAAACAGCGATGTCGTACTGTTCCCCTCGCTGTTTGAAAAAAAAATCCGCTATATTACAAAAAGCTTTCTCATCCTCTATATCATTTTC
This sequence comes from uncultured Pseudobutyrivibrio sp., assembly GCA_902775195.1. Classification (GTDB taxonomy): domain Bacteria; phylum Bacillota; class Clostridia; order Lachnospirales; family Lachnospiraceae; genus Pseudobutyrivibrio. The sequence goes on along the minus strand of CACYLQ010000035.1, from coordinate 4,454 downwards.
TATAAGAGCTATGTTTAGCATAGTTTCCTCCAAGAAAGTGTTAATACATAACTTGCAGTTCATATTATAACATACAAAAAGGACTAAAAAATCGCTCCGGGTGACAAAGAAGGGACTCTAAATGACAGGATAGGACATTTGATTGAAACTGAAAATTGGCAAGGCTACAATGCACTCATCAAACAAAAAATGGAGGAATGATTTATGTTATCAATCAACATGACTGATGTAATCAATGTCCTAAAATTGATTGCACCACATCTTATTGCAATGGCGATTGTTGTTGTAGCATTCATTGTTTGCATGATTATTGCGGGCAAGAAGGAAAAGCACACACGCTTTTTTATGCGTAGACAATCACTTACAGCATTTTTGCTTGCAATAATTACTATCGTCAACTTGATTTGCTTCGGACCAATGTCTAACATGATCACACTTGCAACAGGCAAGGGTGAGGTTTCAGACAAGACAATCGACGAAGCCAGAGAGCTTTCAAAGGAAGTTGCGGGTGAGGGAATCGTACTTCTTGAGAATAAGGGCGCTCTTCCAATGGAGTCAGGTAAGAAGCTCAACGTATTCGGTTGGTCTTCAACAAATCCATATTATGGTGGAACAGGTTCCGGCGGTTTTTCAGCTGATTTTGAAACAACATCTCTTTTAGATGGCCTTCATGAAGCTGGCTTTGAAACAAATGAAGAACTTTCAGATTTCTATACAAGCTACAGAACAGACAGACCTGAAATCGGTTTGTTTGGACAGGACTGGACACTTCCGGAACCAGCTCTTTCAACATATCCAAAGGAGCTTTTGGAAAATGCAAAAGAGTATTCTGACACAGCACTTATTGTAATCGCACGAAGCGGTGGCGAGGGAGCCGACCTTCCAAAGGATGTTACAAGCGGTGTTACTTACAATGAAAACTCAGAGGATTACAAGGACTTTGAAAAGGGTCAGCACATCCTTCAGTTAGATAAGACAGAACGCGACCTTTTTGATGAAGTTTGCGCAGATTACGACAATGTAATCGTTGTTTACACAGGTGCAAACACATTTGAGATGAACTTTGTAGATGAATATCCAAGCATCAAGGGATTAATTTGGTGCCAGGGCTTAGGACAGGGTGGTTTCCCAGCTCTTGGAAGCATTCTAAACGGTGATGTTAACCCATCAGGTAAGACATCAGACACATTTGCACGCCACATTGACAATGCACCTTGGTTCAACAACTTCGGTGATTATGCATTCGATAATGTGGATGAGTTCACTTATGATTCAGGTGATCCAATTCTTGGAGTTTCAGCTCCACACTTTGTAAATTACGTAGAAGGTATTTACGTTGGCTATCGTTTTTACGAAACAGCCCCTGTTGAAGGTTTAATCGACTATGATAAAGAGGTACAGTACCCATTTGGTTACGGATTGTCATACACAACCTTCAAGCAGGAAATGGGAGAATTAAACATAGATGCTGACGGTAATGTTACCGTTGATGTAACTGTTACAAACACAGGCGATGTTGCAGGCAAATCTGCAGTAGAGCTTTATGACACACCACCTTATACAAACGGTGGAATTGAGAAGTCTGCAGTAAATCTTATCGCATTTGATAAGACAGACATCTTAGGACCAGGAGAGTCACAGACAATCACACTTGATTTTACAGAGGAATCACTTGCTTCATACGACGACAAGGCTGAGAAGGCGTATGTATTAGAGGAAGGCGATTATGTCATTTCTCTTAGAGAGGATGCCCATACTGTTATCGATGAGAAGACTCTCAACATTGATAAGACTATTGTCTACGGGGAAAATAATAAACGTTCGACTGACCAGGTAGCAGCTACAAATCACTTTGATACAGCTATCGGAAATGCAACATATTTATCACGTGCAGACCATTTTGCAAACTATGAAGAAGCTACAGCAGCACCTACAAACTTCTCTATGACAGATGAAGCTAAGGCTGAATACGTTTGCAATCTTAACTATGATCCAAACGCATTAAATGATTCTAACGACCAGATGCCTACAACAGGGGCAAAGAATGGACTTAAGTTAGAGGACCTTAGGGGCGCTGAGTATGATGATCCACGATGGGAAGATTTATTAGATGAGCTTACAGTATCTGAAATGGCTTCACTTGTAGGACTTGGCGGATATCAGACACTTGAGGTTCCATCTGTTGAAAAGGCTAGAACAACAGATTGCGATGGACCTGCTTCAATCACAAACAACTTTACAGGCAAGTTCTCAATCGGTATGCCATCATCAGTAACACTTGCATGTACATTCAATAAGGAACTTGCATTAAGCTATGGCCGTATCATGGGTAAGATGTGTGATGAGATGGATGCTTCAGGTTGGTATGCTCCAGCTATCAACACACACCGTGCAGCACTTGGCGGACGTGAATTTGAGTATGTATCAGAGGACGGACTTCTTTCAGGTACACAGATTTCACAGGAAGTTATCGGTGCTAAGGAATTTGGTGTATACAGCTACATCAAGCACTTCGCAATGAATGACCAGGAGACAAACAGATGGAACATGATTTCAGTTTGGGCTCCAGAACAGGCTATTAGAGAAATCTATCTAAAGCCATTTGAGCTTGCTGTAAAGCAGGGTGGAGCACAGGCAGTTATGAGCTCATACAGCTACATCGGACCACACTGGTCAGGTGCAAACGATAGCCTTCTTAACAAGGTACTCCGTGATGAGTGGGGATTCCGTGGAATGGTAATCACAGATTACTTCCTTGGAGCAAACTTCATGGATGCTGATGCAGCTATCAGAAATGGTAACGACCTTATGCTTGTTGCTTACGAAATGGGAACAAACACACCAGACGACCAGACAAGCGCTACTGGAATCAAGGCAATGCGCCAGGCTTCAAAGAACATCATGTACACAGTTGTAAATAGCCGTGCATACGAGCCAGAAAACTTAAAGACTGGTTTATATCCATGGCAGATTGCATTCATCATTGTGGATATTATTCTTGCAGGATTATTAATCCTTCTTGAAGTAAAAACAATGAAAAAGTACAAGGAAATAAAGCAAGCATAATCAGGAAACAATTCTTTTTCTTCTTTAATTCATATAGGCGGGGCTAGAGTAAATTCTAGCCCTTTGCCATACCAATTATCATCAAAAAACAACGAGTTATCATTTTATGAGGTATATAACTCATTTTTAAGTGTATATTCAATGTGTTATCAATCAAATCAAGGGAGGATTTTACTAATGAAAAGAAAAAGTATCGTACTATTAATGGCATCACTGATGGCATTATCAGCAGTTGGATGTGGAGCAAATTCAGCCAAGGCAGACGAGACAAAGGAAGAGGCAGTGGAGCCTGTGACAGAGCTTTCTGGTACACAGACCGCAGTTGTAATGGGAGATGACTGGGGCCCAGCTGTCACAAAGACTATTCTTCACTTAGACAGACAGGTTACAGCCGATTCAGTTTCAGCAGAAGATTTTGGGGTATCTGAAACAAAGGAACAGTTCAACTTTGCAGCCTTAGCAGAGGATTCTAATGAAGATCCAAGTAAGCATATTGAAGTAACAGCGGACAGAAAGGTTACTGATGCTTATACCTGCGATGCAAACGGAAACAAGTCAGAGGATTCTGATTATGTGGCTATTGAAATGTATTATAGCCCTAACGATGGAAGTCCATACTGCTATGATATTTTTACATCACAGAACACAGTATGTGACCCATACAAGCTTGCAGTATCATTAAATAAGGGACAGACAATTTCAACTGCAGATGGTTCTGAAATTTCTAAGATTACTGTTGATGAGAAGATTAATCTTTCATTAGATTCTGCAATATATCCACAGCTTGCAGGTGCTGATTTAAGTGGTACATACACAGGCGAGACTGGTCATACACTTACCTATGGTTCATTTAAACCAGCAGAGGACGGCAAAAAGCATCCACTTGTAATCTGGTTACATGGAGCAGGTGAGGGCGGAAAGCTAAATGAAATAGCCGTATTAGGTAACGAGGTATCTGCATTGTATGGAGATGAGTTCCAAGAGGTAATGGGAGGTGCTTATGTGTTAACACCTCAGACAGAAACATTCTGGCTTCAGTACAATGAAGATGGTGAATGGGGAACAAACCCAGGAAAGGATTCAATCTACCTTAAGGATGTGAAAGGTCTTATTGATCAGTACATAGCTGAAAACGACGGTATTGATACAAACAGAATTTATATTGGTGGCTGCTCAAATGGTGGATTCATGACAATGGACATGATTCTTAACTATCCAGACTTCTTTGCAGCAGCATTCCCAATCTGCGAAGCATACATGGATTCAGGTATCACAGATGCTCAACTTAAGGGAATCAAGGATTTACCAGTATGGTTTATCTATGCAGCAAATGATGACACAGTAGTTCCAGATAACTTTGAGATTCCTACAATCAAAAGATTAGAGGC
>CACYLQ010000034.1 GCA_902775195.1 uncultured Pseudobutyrivibrio sp. | reverse complement strand
TTTAGATCTCATACCCGATAATACTGCTACGCCCATAAAGTATTCATCCCAGCTAATGTAATCAAGTCTCTTGTCACTCATGGTCTTGTCCTCCAATACCTATATAATTTATGCAGAAATAACCCTCATTAACTTCTCTATTGATGCCTTTAAGACTTCGTAGCACAGCCCATATGTCTGTACTGAACCACCATAAGGATCCATCACCTCAAGCTCGTCCCCAACAAGCTCATTTAAAAGGCGAGTGTTTTCCTCATTGGCATTCGTATATTCATTTAATATTTTTTGCCTTTGGCTTTCCTCCATCGTGATTACAAGAGTGTTTTCGGAGAAATCCGAATCCATCAATTGCTTGGAGGAATAATCCTTCAGCGTAGTTCCATTACTGATTAGTATTGCTTCAACCTTCTGATTAAGCGGCTCTGGAAACTGAACAATCAAACCTCTGGCCTCACAAATAATAGGCCTTGTATGCTCAATGCTGTGGAATATCGCCGCAGCCATTGGCGCCCTGGAGGTACCGCTTCCCGAAGCAAAAATCACTCTATTAATTTCTTTCATTCCATTATCTCCTGACTGCTATACCACTATACTTCTATTGTCTTTTGGCCTGCAGCCTTAAGTAATCTGTTCATAATTGCCTGCCCCATCTTTGGAGTGGCAAAGCTTTCTGAATAGATTACATCTACACCAATCTCATCAAACTGACGAAGGATATCGTATAGATTATGAGCTATGCTTCCTTCATCTGCTCTGTCTCCAATAACAAGCACGTGACCATCTGAATATCTATCCGCTGATTCAGATGTGGCAATAACGCCTACTCGCTGTCCCTTGGCAAGAGCTTCTTTTGTCATTTGATTAATTGTGGAAACTACTACATCTTCTTCCCCTGAGATAATAGTTAAGTCTCCTTTTGGTGCATAGTGCTTATATCTCATGCCAGGCGCCTTTGGCCTAGCACCTGATGTGGTCCCTTTGTCATTGTAAACAATGCCTGGGTCCATTCTGACCTCACCTACAACCTCTCTTAGCATATCCATATTGATATAGCCTGGACGAAGGATTGTTACCACATCCTCTGTCAAATCTACGATTGTAGATTCAAGACCTATGTCTACTGAACCGCCATCTAATATAGCTTCGATTTTACCAGACAAATCCTCGTATACATGGCTTGCCTTTGTAGGGCTTGGACGGCCAGATGTATTAGCACTAGGCGCTGCTATCATACATCCGCTTTCTTCTATAAGTGCAAGTGCAACTGGATTGTTTGGCATTCTTACTGCTACTGTATCAAGACCACCTGTTGTTTCATAAGGAACCACTTCGTTTTTGTTAACTACCATTGTAAGTGGTCCTGGCCAAAAAGCGTCCGCAAGCTTCTTAGCATTTTCAGGTAAATCTGTTGATATAGCCTCTAATTGTGAAAACTTCGCGATGTGAACAATAAGTGGGTTGTCTGATGGACGACCCTTCGCTGCATATATCTTTCGCGATGCCTCTTTATCTGTAGCGTCTCCGCCTAATCCATATACTGTTTCGGTTGGAAAAGCTACAAGTCCGCCGTTTCTTAATATCTCTGATGCCTCTTTAATATATTCCATATTTAAAGGCTCAGATGATACATCCATAATCCTAGTAATCATACTCAAAATTATAACACTTTTACTTTATAACACAAACCCTTTAAAACGTCACAGAACTTTAAAAAACGTGATTTTTCTGTGTCTTATATGCAATTACATCATTTATAAATACTTTGCAATTACGTTCCAAGCGGCTGTGTTATCAAAACCTTTCTTCCAAAATGCGCCGCCAGCTAATCCATAATTATCCATAACCTTAAGCTTCTCCTCAAGGGAAGCTTCATCCTCTACCCATACCTTGTATGTTGTGTTTTCTTTTACATATTCACCGTAATACTGACCTGTTGCATCGTCCCATGTAGTGGAAACTCCATTTGTATTAAGATATGTCTGGACTGCGTCCATTCCATACGCCTTGCTAGAAATGCTACCATCCTCTGCAACTTCCCAAACTCTGCAGTAGAAAGGCATTCCAAGAACTACCTGCTCTGCTGGTACTTCTTCTAGGGTATCCTTAACCCCCTGTTCAACCCAGCCTATAGATGCAACTGAACCTGCTTCCTCGCTGCCATTGTAGTGCTCATCATAACCCATGATGATTACATAGTCAGCATAATTAGCCTGTTCCTTGCGGTTGTAGCCAGCAGATGATGCTGTTGGCACATAATTATCTACTGATAATATGATATCGTTCTTTTCACATTTGATTGAAAGCTCCTTGATGAACTGAATGTAGCCATCTGAGGCTGCACCAGCCAGCTGCTCAATATCAATGTTTATACCGTCTAATCCGTAAGTGATTGCCTGTGCAATCAGATTGTTAACAAGAGCATCTCTTGCACTAGTTGTATTTAAAACTGTTGTTGTATCAACGCTGGCATCTTCAAGGTTACTGATAAGTCCCCAAACCTGAACGCCTGCTGCATGGCAAGTGCTTACATAGCTGCTGCTAGCAATTGAAGCAATGCCGCCTTTGTTATCGCTCAAATGAAACCATGTTGGAGAGATTACATTTACCTTACCTGAATCTGCCAACACGCTTGCAACATCGGCGTTTGCAGCCTGTGATGTTACCTGGTGCCACAACAATGATATTTCCTTGCCTGTATTGATGTGATTATAGGTTCTTTTTGGAAGTGTTTCCTCAACGGTTACTTCCTTCTGGTCTGAAATCTTGTTGTTTTTCATGTATCCCATTACACCATTTTCAGATACAACGAAGCTCCACTTGCCTGTATCTCTAACTACGGTGATGTTTTCACCCTTTGTTACATCTTCCAAAATAGGACTCTTTGGGCCATTTAAGATTCTTATCTGGGTCTTGCCCTTTGCTGTAGCTGTCTGCTTTTTATAGCCAGCTGTTTCTACAACAACTCTGTCTGGATTTTCAAAATATGTATACTGGAAATCTGTAAGAAGCTTCATGTAATCAGCCAAGATAAACACTGTGTCGTCCTTAGCGATTACTATGTTGTTATCCATTGTATTGTTGGACTTGTCCACAAGATAGCTGTTGTTTCCAAGTGTAGCTGTGTAGATTTCGGTGTCTGTTGCATATCTAAGGGTGATTTCAGATGAATCGTAAACATATCCATCATCTAAATAATCCTTTACGAATCCAAGCTCGAAGTAAATCTTACCGCTGTCTACCATAGCGTAGCCATGGGCCAAATCCTCTGCTGGCTCCATGTATTCGCTGTTAAGCACCACTGCTGCTTCTGCTTCATGATTTAATGTGAAGTATTCGGTCAGTTCAACATGCTCCTTGGTTGGTGTGTATTTCTTAATTGCGTACATTCCCACAATTAAAACCGCAAGAAGCATAACCCCTGCCGCTATATATATGTAGCCTCTAGGTACTCTATATCTCTTTTTTCTTCTTCTGTTATGTGTATTATGTCGATAGCTCATAAGCATCTCCCTCATATCTATATTCCGTTAAAGTATAACAAAATAACGGTATAAATTCCACTTTTCGCCCAATATTTCACTACGCCAAAAAGAGGGCTTAACGCCCTCTAAAAAAATTCATTCCTATCATAAAAAAATATTTTGTCTAATCTTTTTAATTGATTCCGTTGACGATATTGAAATCCCTAGGAAATAAAATTTTCGCAGCTACTTTATAATTTGAATCAAAGGCTCAAAGTCACTTTCCTTTAATCGGAAAGGGTTATCAATGATTGGTCTGACAAAAACATTCCATTTGAATTCTTTTTTTATTAAAACCGTTTCGGCTTTGTCGTTTTTTAAATTTATATATGAAATGTTTTTCATACAATCTCCTTTCAGTTTATTTGATATTTGGTACACATTACGACTGCACCATGATGTCATCGAACCAATCAATAGCTTTGTATCGCATCTTTGAAAAACAATGCTATTAGTTTTTGAATAACTAGCGAAATCTACTACTATAAATCCTTCCCAGCTGTCTATTAGTTGTATGGCTTCATCCACATCACAGGCAAGCACATAGGTTACACCTTTGTACAAAAATCCCGTATGGCCATCAAAGTTAATCTGCCTATCACCTACAACTACAAGCAACTGACTATCATCACAAAGTTCTATATATAAAGTCTTTTTCTTTAAGGCTGAACATAAGAAATTTGCAATGCTTAAGGATAAATGGGTTACTCCCATTTTTGGTGATGCGCCAATTACTCCTATAGTCTTTTTGTTGTTTTCTTCAATTTTTATATTTTTTATTGACGTTTTTCGTCGAAATAGTTTAATAGCAAAGTTTTTCATCCTGCAATATCTTTTGGATAATCCTTTCCTCTTCTTTGGATAATCCCATGATGCTTGTAGAATGTGGATACATATAAACCTTCTTTTTAAGGCTTTTAGCTAGCTTTATCATATTTAGCTTTCCCGTCATGTTTCCTATTATCGTTACTGTTTTATCACCTATCCAATCTGGGAAACACTGCTTTTGCCAAGGAGCACCGCCTGCAATTACGATAATCTTATCGCAATCTAAGGCTGCTTCCATATCTACCCCACAATCTATTAGGTATACACCTTTAGGAGGCTTTTGTGTTTCAACGGCTTCTCCATAATTAAGAATGCCTCTGAAGTTATCGTGGTATAAAATTCCATCCTTTATTTTTGCACCATCAAGATTTTCCATTAGGCTATGGACGTTATCGCCCTTTTCATCCTTGTAATATGCATCAGTCCCTTTTTTATTTAAGAGTCTGCACATATTCATGGCTATTCTTGTTGCACCTACAGCGTGAGCCGCGCCCACAACTGCTATTTTTTTGCAAAGATACCTTTTATCCTCATATTTATTAATTGTTTTATCCTGCAATTCAAGCAATCGATTTTTTAATATAGTTATAGAACTGATTCTATTATTTATATCTTCATCAGTTGCCTGAATTACTAATTTTCTTAACTTATAATCATCTTTTTCTAAACTATTTTTCTGCATAAATTCAATAATCTTGCCTACGCCAAAAACATCGCATCGTTCATCTAAAGGACCAGCCTTCAGTTGTTCTGGTGCAGCCCAATTAATAGTGCCTAGGGGCCTTGCCTTTGCTGCTTCAGATTTCCTAACTGCTATGCCAAAATCAATTAGACGTACAGTATCATTCTGCAATATTACATGCTCAGGCTTCATATCTCGATAAAGAATTGGTCCTCCATCGGCATTATGCAAAGCCTCTATAACATTGCATAGACTTATAGCAATATTTAATAGCGTTTCCTTGGTGATTGTTGTATCTAGCAGATACTCTCGTAGAGATTGACCCTCTACATATTCCTCAACCAGGTAGTACATTTCATCTGTATCTTCTACGCTTATAATGGTGGGTATTTGGGATGATTTAATCCCTTGTAAAAGATGTGCTTCGGATAGGATGCTGTGTGCATTAGGATGTGCCCTGTGAATAGCCTTAAGAATCCTTAATGCTCCTATCTTTTTGTAATTGACAAGTAATACTGCTGTAGCTGCTGTTTCTTGCAGTATCTGAACTATGTCGTACCTGTCTGAAATACCATCAGGTATCATATTACATCAGCTCCTTCCTTTCGGAAAGGCATCTCGCAGATAAGTTTATATCACAGATAAAATTACAATGCAACCCCTAATTTATTTTTCACCACTTTTCTATAACGGTGTAATTTTATAAAAATTTAATATTTTTATCACGATTTATATAGCTTCTCTCCTTTACTTTCCGATATAATATATATATAATTCGAATAAGAAATTTGCTTCAGGCGCATCTTATTTCGATTCGGGAGGTGATTTTTATGAAGATTGAAAGAATCAACGAGAACCAGATCAGATGCACTCTTTCGAGAGAAGATTTAATCAGCCGCCACATCAAGCTATCAGAGCTTGCTTACGGCTCAGCCAAAGCCAGAGAGCTTTTTAGAGAGCTTATGGAACAGGCTGCATACCAGTACGGTTTCGAAGCAGAAGATATTCCACTTATGATAGAAGCTATACCACTTTCATCCGAATCCATTATTCTACTTGTTACTAAGGTAGAGAATCCTGATGAGTTGGATACACGTTTTTCCAGATTCTCAGAGGACGATGACGATTTCGATGATGACGATATGGATGTTACCGATGCACCAGCTAAGCCATTCAATGAATCGGCAGCTGATGACATTTTAAATATCTTTAACAGCCTAATAGAAAAGGCTCAGAAAGCTATAGCCGCTTCACCAGAAGCAGCAGCTAAGGAAGGCTTACCTGTAGACATTACTAAGATGTTTGTTTTCGACAATCTTGATGATGTCATTAGATTATCAGGTGTTCTAGCAGGTTTTTACACTGGAAAGAATTCTCTCTACAAGAGTCCATTTGATGACAAATACTATTTAGTAGTTAGCAAGTCTGAAGACTCAGCCGAGACCTACAATAAGGTTTGCAATATCTTATCAGAATATAGCAACCAACAGAACTATGTAGTTGGCACAAGCCAGTACATGTCAGAGCATTACGAAATAATGGCTGAGGGCGATGCAATTCAAAAGCTCGCCACAATTTAAGCAAACAAAAAAGAACCAGAAATTTCTGGTTCTTTTTATTTGCTCATTAAGCCTTTGAATCTAAGAATGTATTAATCTCTTCTACAAGATCGTCAGCATCGATACCGTGTACCATAGCTGCCTCCTCAATAGTTTCCATCTGAGATGATGGACATCCGAGACAGTGCATGCCGATATTAAGTAAAATAGGTGCTACGTCAGCATCGATCTGAAGAAGCTCACCAATCATTGTTGCCTTTGATACTCTTGCCATTTCAAATACTTCCTTTCTTTATTTGATTTCAATTGATAATACCATGTATTTCGATTTTTCGCAATTGATTATAAGCATTGTTAATACATACTTAATAAATAGGTTAGTTTGACTTTAACTAAGTTGTGTACACAATTTAAACTCCTGTTAGCCTAAATCAACAGAAGTTAGTTTGTGTGAACCGCCCTACTCCTTGATTTATCAAGAATTTCTAAAATTCTAATTTTGTACTTGATTAAGACACAATTTAGATGTATTATAAGGACATCAACTCGTAATTGATAATTTTTATTAATTATATTTAAGGAGGAATTTTATTATGGCATACGTAATTTCTGATTCATGTGTATCATGTGGTACATGCGAGCCTGAGTGCCCAGTAGGAGCTATCTCTCAGGGAGATTCACAGTTCAACATCGATGCAGGTGCATGTGTTGATTGTGGTACTTGCGCTGGTGTTTGCCCAACAGGAGCTATCGCTCAGGGCTAATCATTAAGTAATAACTTAATCAAGAAAACCGGTTAAAAATAGCATCGCGATTGCGATGCTATTTTTTTATTTCTTTATTCATCATGATTTGAATACTGACTGCGATCTCTATTAGCAAATCTTGTGTATTCTGGTAACCAAGTAAGCTCGATGGTTCCGATAGGACCGTTACGTTGCTTAGCTACGATGATTTCTGATACATTCTTAAGTTCTGTATCGTGGTTATAGTAATCATCACGGTAGATGAACATAACCACGTCGGCATCCTGCTCGATGGCACCGGATTCACGAAGGTCAGACATCATTGGACGATGATCTGGACGCTGCTCAACGGCACGTGAAAGCTGCGACAGTGCAATAACTGGTACATTCAGCTCTCTGGCAAGACCCTTTAGTGAACGAGAAATCTCTGAGATTTCCTGCTGTCTACTTTCTGATTTTCCATTACCTGACATCAACTGCAAGTAGTCGATGATGATAATAGAAAGGCCAAATTCCATTTTAAATTTTCTGCATTTACTACGAAGCTCTCCAATTGAGATACCTGGTGTATCATCGATAATAAGCTTTGAATTACCGATTTTACCAGCACCTTCGATAAGGTTTTCCCAATCTGCTTCCTGCAAATTACCGGTACGAAGCTTCTGGGCATCTACTCTTGATTCTAGGGCGAATAGACGGTTAACCAGCTGCTCCTTTGACATTTCCAGTGAGAATATAGCTGCACACAAATGCTCGTGGATAGTAATATGCTGTGCCAGGTTAAGAACGAAGGCTGTTTTACCCATTGATGGACGGGCCGCAATAAGAATAAGGTCAGATGGCTGCAAGCCTGCAGTCTGTCTGTCCAAATCAATAAAGCCTGTTGGAATACCAGTAACTACGCCGCGCTGCTTTGATGCCTGCTCAATCTTTGCAATGGCATTCATAACAACCTGCTTGATTGGCACATAATCTGTGTTTCCACGGTTCTGAACCAGGGCGAATATGTCATGCTCAGTCTGATTAAGGATGGTATCAACCTCTTCAGAACCTTCGAAGCACATGTTCTCGATATTCTGATTTACCTTAATGATATTTCGAAGTACTGCCTTATCCTTTACGATATTGGCGTAGCTTTTGGCGTTTACTGTTGTAGGAACGCCCAATACCAATTCCTGTATGAACTCAAGGGAAGCGAATTCTGGTGGAACTCCCTTTTCCTTAAGCTTGTTCTGCAATGTTACCTCATCTACAGGCTCGCCAGCGTTGTAAAGCTCAACAATAGCTTCGAAAAGCATTCCGTACTGTTGGTGGTAGAAATCATCCTTAATAAGGATTTCGGAACATTCCACAATAACGTCCCTATCTACAATCATCGAACCAATAACAGACTGCTCTGCCTCTAGAGAATTAGGCATTTGTCGTTTGATTACGTCTTCCATTAATTATTCCCCTAATATTATTGTTCTGACACATGAACGCGAAGTGTAGCTGTTACCTTTGGATGAAGCTTAACCTTAACCTCGTATGTACCAAGGGCTCTGATTGGATCCTCAAGGACGATTTTCTTTTTATCGATTTCCTTGCCGTACTGCTTCTTAGCTGCCTCAGCGATTTCCTTTGTAGATACTGAACCGAAGGTACGTCCGCCTTCTCCTGTTTTGATTTTGGTCTCAACCTTCCACTCAGCAATTTCTTTTTCAAATGCTAAAGCGGCCTCATAGTTTTCCTGAGCTACCTTTTCATCGTGCTTATTCTGAAGCTTAAGGTCGTTAAGCGCTGCGTTTGTAGCCTCAACACCAAGCTTTTTCTTAAACAACATGTTTCTTGCATAGCCTTCGCTAACTTCTACTACCTCACCCTTCTTACCAAGTGATTTTACATCTGCAAGTAATATTACTTTCATAGTTTGATTTCTCCTTCTTCTAGCATTCTATCTATTGTAACTTCAAGGTCCTCACGAACCTCTTCCAATGTTCTGTTTTGGATTTGAGCGCCGGCAATATTTACATGGCCACCACCACCTAAACGTGCCATAATCCTTTGAACATCTATCTCATCGATTGAACGAGAGCTTATGAAAATCTTGTCCATGAACTTTGTAAGAACAAAGGAAGCCTTTATTCCTACGATATTTAAAAGCTCATTGGCTGCCTGCGCGCCAACAACTGTAGGACTTTCAAGATTTCCATCTGGTTCACATTCTGCAATAGCAAATGCATCTCTGTATACTGTTGCGTTTCTAACGATTTCAGCACGTGCCTTGTAGGTTTCCATATTTTCACGAAGCATCTTTCTAACACGCGTAACCTCGGCGCCATTACGACGAAGGAAAGCTGCTGCTTCAAATGTACGGACACCAGTTTTAGTCATAAAGTTGTTAGTATCAATAAGGATACCAGCGTAAATACAATCAGCCTCTGTTGGGTTGATGTTGATTTTGTCTGCAAAATACTGCAATACCTCAGCAATCATCTCACTAGCAGATGATGCATAAGGCTCGATGTAAGAAAGAATTGGGTTCTCAATTGTTTCCTCCACCTGTCTGTGATGGTCGATTACTACTATATTTTTGTTCTTTGCAAGAAGTCCTGGACATTCCACATAGCTTGGTCGGTTTGTATCCACAACCATGATAAGTGTGTTGTCATTGCATAAATTAAGCGCCTGCTCGCTGGTGATAAACATGTCATCAGGATATTCTTCTCTTTCAGTAAAGGACTCAACTACTGGTCGCATAGAACTTGTAATGGTGTCGATTACGATGTTTACTGGCTTACCGATTTCGCGGCCTGCGCAGTATACACCTACAGATGCACCTAAGCAATCCGCATCTGATAAATTGTGGCCCATAACGATGATTCGCTCTCTGGTTTCCATTAATTCCCTGAGGGCCTGAGCCTTAACTCTTGCTTTAACACGTGTGGTACGTTCAACTTCCTTACCGTGTGTACCATAATAAGAAACATTCTGGCCGTTCTTAACAACAACCTGGCAACCACCTCTAGCTAATGCCAAATCTATTGCCACGTGTGCGTATTGAGCCTTTTGTGTGTAATTGTCACTACCAAGACCAACACCGATACTGATGGTGATTTCTTTATCGTTACCCATCTTAAGAGTGGTGATATCTTCAACAAGTGAGAACTTATCCTCTTCAAACTGCTGTAAATATTTGTGCTGGAAAACGATTAAATATTTGTCCTTTTCAAGACGTCTAACGATGGCGTTTGCCTCGCCAAAATACTTGTTAATCTTTCTATCTAGGAGAGCTAAAAGCATTGAACGCTTTGCGTTTTCTACCTGCTCGAAAACTTCATCATAGTTATCTACATATAGAAGAGCCATAACCATTGACTGGTCATTAATCTTTGCCTTTGTAGCCTGAATATCTGTCTCATCAAAAAGAATGATGGCTACCATTCCGTCCTGAGATTCTTCCATCTCCATTGGAATGTTTCCACCAGAAAGTGGCTCTCTCATGTCTAATCTCTGCAAGCATGCCAAATATTTTCTATCATTATATTCAATATGGAGGTCGAAATTATCGTCCTTGGCATGGTCTATGCCTTCACGTGTAATTTCTGAAAAGATGCTTGTTATTGACTTGTTGTAGGTTTTGCTTTTATCCACCAGCTCCTTGAACTCTTCGTTCATCCAGATAATTTTACCTGTTGAGTCCAAAAGAACATAAGGTAAGCGGAAGTTCTTAATGAGCTCCTTTTGAACAGTTCCATAGTGAACAGCATAATCTACAATTGTGTTTTTGAAGGATTTAAGATTAGCCCTGTAATATATGTAGCAAATGATTCCATATACAAAGACGAATGAAGTCATTATTCCTGCTATTTTTGTATCTACAAAGCTTACCACGATACAGCCTATTAAGAAGATAATAAGCATGTATAGAGGGAATCTTAGATATCGCTTTAAACGATTATTGTATTTACTTTCTTCCATAATAACAATCTCCCTATGTTATTAATATATACACTCCAATGTATTATACCACACTAATCATTCTTTTATATACATTATATCTTTAACTATAGTGTAAATGCTCAATTTCAGAGGTCGGCATTTGTGCACTTTTAACATCGGGCTGTCAAAATAACGAAAGGGTTTTGTTATTTTTGGTTATTCTAACATTGTTCACAATTTCTCCATTTTTTATAATCGTAGATAGTTAAAGGGAGATTCCCAAATAGATTTTAAAAAAAGAGAGGATTTTTACAATGGCAGACATTCAATTAAAAAACATTAACAAGAAATATCCTAATGGCTTCCACGCTGTTAAGGATTTCAACCTTGACATTAAGGATCAGGAATTCATCATCTTCGTAGGACCTTCAGGTTGTGGTAAGTCTACAACACTTCGTATGATCGCTGGTCTTGAGGAGATTTCAGACGGTGAGCTTATCATCGACGGTAAGGTAATGAACGACGTAGAGCCTAAGGACAGAGATATCGCAATGGTATTCCAGAACTACGCTCTTTACCCACATATGACAGTTTACGATAACATGGCATTTGGTCTTAAGTTACGTAAGGTACCAAAGGATGAAATCGACAAGAAGGTACGTGAGGCAGCTAGAATCCTTGACCTTGAGAAGCTTCTTGACAGAAAGCCAAAGGCTCTTTCAGGTGGTCAGAGACAGCGTGTTGCTATGGGTCGTGCAATCGTTCGTAACCCTAAGGTATTCCTTATGGATGAGCCTCTTTCAAACCTTGATGCAAAGCTTCGTGTTCAGATGAGAACTGAGATTTCTAAGCTTCATGATTCACTTGGAGCAACAATGATCTACGTTACACATGATCAGACAGAGGCTATGACACTTGGTACAAGAATCGTAGTTATGAAGGACGGTGTTGTTCAGCAGATCGATACACCAGCTAACCTTTACCAGAAGCCATGCAACCTCTTCGTTGCTGGATTCATCGGATCACCTCAGATGAACTTCCTTGAGGGAACACTTAACGCTGATTGCTCAGCTATCCAGGTTAACGGTGCTAGCCTTCAGATTCCACCAGCAAAGACAAAGACACTTATGGATGCTGGTTATGCTAACAAGTCTGTAATCCTTGGTATCCGTCCAGAAGATATCCATGATTCACAGATCTTCGTTGATACACAGTCTGCTTCAGTTATCGAAGCTAAGATTTCTGTATACGAGCTTCTTGGTGCAGAAGTTTACTTATACTTTGATTATGCTGGAACTCAGGTTACAGCAAGAGTTGACCCACGTACAACAGCTAGAGGTGGCGACACAGTTAAGTTTGCTCTTGATATGGAGAAGGCTCACTTCTTCGATAAGGATACAGAGCTTACAATTGCTAACTAATACTTAGCCATATAAAAAAAGACTGGATGCACTCGCATCCAGTTTTTTTATGCTATAATGTTGCTATCTTTTTATTGGGGTATAGAAATGAATTTTGAAGAGAAAAAGCAGAAATTATTAGAGCAATTATCAAAGGCTACTGGTATTAATTTTGAAATATCTGATTCTGAACTTTCAGATGATGAAACAATAAATAAGCTTAAGGAAATGGTTGTTAGATTCAATGTTCTTGATTCTAAAAGCTCTTTCTACAGGGCTTTCCTTACCAGAGAGCTTTCTTATTCGGACGCTGCAGCCTACATTCATCGCTTCCACATAGATGAAAACGCTGTTCGCATGGTTTTCTATCTGGAAAGCCAGACTGATTATTCAAAGGAGGCTGTATCTTTATTAAAGAGCTTGCTCCCTGATTCGCAGGATGCACTGGTTCAGATTGATTCAAAGCACATTGCACTTATTGTACACTTTGAAAAAGAGCCAGATTCTGAGGAAATTAATCAATACTGTATGGAATTCTTGGACATGCTGGAATCAGAAGCCTTCATGTCTTTTAAGGTTTCTTATGATTTACCTACTGATAAATTTACAGATTTACCTTCTTCCTACAAAGACGTTGTTATTGCCATGCACATCGGCAATATCTTTAACAGCTCAGGTCATATTTATTCATACAGCACCCTTGGGCTAGGCCGATTGCTTTACAATATACCTGCCGATGAGGTTGAGACATATTTAAACAACCATATCAATTTCGACATTTTATCCGGTCTTGACGTGGAAACTTTGAACCTTTTAGAAGCATTTTTCGATAATGACTTATCTTTGGCCGAAACCAGCCGCAAGATGTTTATTCACCGTAATACACTTATCTACCGCCTGGATAAATTCGCCGATTTGACTGGATATGATGTAAGAAAATTCTCAGATGCAATCACTGTAAAGCTCTCGCTAATGCTTTACAATTATATAAGAGCCACCAAGTAATGGTGGCTCTTACTGTTAACTAGTCCCCTTTTTTAATTAATATCAAAGCTGTTCTTCCCTCAACACCTATTTGTTTTCCTGCTTCCTCCTTCCCTGACAATGCATTTATCCAGCCTTGATTTAAATAATTTGGAATTGATACCTCTTCCGCATTATTCCCCATATTAAAAATGATGAGTGCTGTTTCGTCTTCATATGTCCTTGAAAACATGTACAGCTTCTTTTCATCATCACATAGGACTGTTTTATAGTTTCCCTTTTGGAGGGCTTTAGTGCTTCGTCGAATTTGTAATAACTGTCTATAATAATCTTCTAGCTCTGTTTGCTTATCCCATGCCATTGGGCTGCGATATTCAGGCTCTGTTGTACCCTCGATTCCCTTTTCATCTCCATAAAATACTGATGGGATACCAACAGCACATACCATGTAGGCAAGGGCCAGCTTCAGCCTTTCTTCATCCGAATTGCAGGCCGATTTAAAGCGCTGCACATCGTGTGTATCCAAAAAATTCATTTGCGCCAGTGCAACCTGCCTTGGATATCTGCGATTCATCTTATGAATTCTGGCGTCAAAGGTTGATACACTTATTTCTTCCGTTCCGAAGAAATCCTTGCAGATATTTGTAAAGGTATAGTTCATAGTTGAATCAAACTGGTCACCTTGGAGCCATATAGTAGAATCCTCCCATATTTCCCCAATCAAAAAGCTTTCTGGATTTTCCTCCTTTATAGCCTTTCTGAAGGCCCTAAAGAAATCATGGTTGATTTCATTGGCTACATCCATTCTCCAGCCATCAATTCCACATTCTCTAATCCAGAATCTGCCCACATCACAGCAGTATTT
>CACYLQ010000033.1 GCA_902775195.1 uncultured Pseudobutyrivibrio sp. | reverse complement strand
GAGAATTCCTACACTAAATGTTCGTTAATACATCCCTATCTAATATAATTTGAATATGGGATGATTGCATTTTTTGAGCTATGCATCCCTATCTTAAAATAACAGGATATGGGATGATTAAATTCTTATACTGTGGCGTAACTACGCCGCCGATACGCTATATTGTTGCATATCTCCTACAAATTAATATTTCACTTAAGGCTTCAGCAAAGATTCGCTTACAATACACTGATTTTCATAAAAATCATGCATCCCAAATGACCTTTTTTGCCAAATGGGATGCATACCTCAAAATTTAATTCCTAGAAAATAGATTTAAAACTCTTCATTGAGATTAATTGGTTTAATGGTATAATATTGCCTGTTTCAAATTTCACATAGGGAGATTATTAATTATGACAACAAGAAGAACTAATAAAAAGAAGAAAACCCGCATCTTTTATATCTGTCTAATAATCATAGCGCTTCTTTTAATAGTAGGCTGTGGTCTTTATATACTTAAGGATAAGCTTGTGAATACAACTGAGACACTTAACTCTCCTGTTGTTAGCACTGAAGTTCAAAATCAATCTGATAATGCTTCAGCTGGTACTTCATCTGATGAAAATGCAGAAATTAAAGATGACTTATTTGGTCTATTCTTAGACGGCAAAATAGATGCTGAATCGACATTAGAAGAAGGTATTGAAGGCCCTATTAATGCGTCTACTCTTGATCTTGAAGGTGATGAATGGGATTCTTATCACTTCTATGACTACAGAGATGTTAACAATGACGGGGATGCAGAATTAATGCTCTCTGGCCCTTACGGTTATAGCTTCTTCGATATTAGAGATAACAAGGTAATTCTTTTTGAGGATGGCCTGGGCACTGGAGCAACATGCCTCTTGGCATATTACAAAGACGCTTACTGGATTGTGCAGGCCCACGCCTGGGAAGATTCTGATGATTTTAGTATGCACAGATACGAAGGCTCTACTCTAGCTGAAACACTAAGATTCGGTAGTGATGCAGACGAAAACGACGAAAAATACTTCTACCGCAGCCTTCCTAACAGCGACGACATAGAAAAAATCTCAGAAGCTGAGTACAACGAACTAATTGATTCTATTCTTCAGGACTAAAAAAAGTGGTCTAGCAATGCTAGACCACTTTTAATATTATGCCGGCTGCGGGACTTGAACCCGCACGATGTTGCCACCAACAGATTTTGAGTCTGCCTCGTCTGCCAATTCCGACAAGCCGGCGTCCGCAGACTAGTATACTAAATCTTGTCTGCGTTTTCAATATGATTTGGGATTATTTTTCCCAAAAAATTATTTATTTTAACAGTCCGTCGACGATGCCTAAATTATCAAAGGTAGCAAGATAGTCCTTAATAGTTTCTGGTCGACGAATCAATTTAAAGCTGCCATCTTCCTTCAATAAAACCTCAGCACTCTTAAGCTTGCCGTTGTAGTTGTAACCCATTGAATATCCGTGAGCACCGGTATCGTGGATAAACAGGATATCACCATCTTCTATCTTAGGAAGCTGTCTGTCTACGGCGAACTTATCGCAGTTTTCGCAAAGAGAACCTACCACATCATATACGTGATCTTCTGGTGCCCCTTCCTTGCCTAAAACTGTAACGTGATGATATGAACCATATACAGCTGGACGCATCAAATCAACAGCGCAGGCATCAACACCGATGTACTCCTTGTAGGTGTGCTTTTCGTGGATGGCTGTTGTAACAAGTCCACCGTAAGGGCCAGTCATAAAGCGGCCCATTTCTGTAAGGATAGCAACATCACCAAGTCCTGCTGGAACTAAGATTTCATCGAATGCCTTATGAACTCCTTCGCCGATAACAGCGATATCATTCGCCTTCTGATCAGGGCGATATGCAATACCAACACCACCTGAAAGATTAACGAATGAAATAGAAATTCCTGTCTTTTCCTTCAGCTCTACAATAAGCTCAAACAATGTCTTTGCAAGTGTTGGATAGTAGTCGTTAGTAACTGTGTTTGAAACTAGGAATGCATGGATTCCGAATTCCTCCACGCCCTTGCTTTTAAGAACCTGATATGCCTCAAAAAGCTGGTCCTTAGTCATACCGTATTTGCTGTCTCCAGGATTGTCCATGATGCCGTTTGAAAGCTCATATACTCCACCTGGGTTAAAGCGACAGCACATCTTCTTAGGGAAATGTCCTACAGCCTTTTCATAAAAATCAATATGTGTGAAATCATCAAGATTTACGATTACACCTAAAGCATCTGCATATTTGAATTCGCTTGCAGGTGTGTCATTAGATGAGAACATGATGTCATCCTTCTTGAACCCGAGCTCGTCTGATAGTGCAAGCTCAACATAAGAAGCGCAGTCAACACCACAGCCCTCTTCCTGTAAGATTTTAAGTAAGAATGGATTAGGATTAGCTTTTACTGCAAAATATTCCTTGAATCCTTTGTTCCAGCTGAAAGCCTTGTTTACAGCCCTTGCGTTTTCTCTGATTCCCTTCTCATCATAAATGTTAAATGGAGTTGGGATTGTCTTTGTAATTTCTTCGATTTGATTCTTTGTAACAAATGGGGTTTTCATAAATAATTAATCTCCGCTAGTGTGTTTCTAAGTTCAGCATACTCTTCTGTATCAGGCAAATCCTTAAGCAGCAGTTTCAAATCAGCTTCGATTTCTGCTTTGGAAGCGTTACGTGAAATGTAGTTAGTATAAGGTACATTTGCACCTCTTTGCATTATCGCTTTTACGTTTTCCACATAGCTTAATGTTTCACCGTAAGGTGGAACGCCGCCATACATATCTACAGCGTTGCTTCCAGCATTGTAAGCAGCCAAAGCCTTATCCAAATCGCCGTTATACTCCTTCAGCTTCTGAGAAATATAATTAGCTCCTGCCATTATGTTTTCATAGGCGTCAAATGGATGTGTAAGCTTAAGCTCGTTTGCTGTGGCTGGCATTATCTGCATGATTCCCATTGCGCCTGTGTGACTTACCGCATTAGGATTAAATCCAGATTCCTGCTCAGCTATGGCTGTCAGTAAATCATAGCTTACTCCATACTTCTCACTTGCTTCTATAAAGATGTCTTTATAGGAGGTGGCAGTTTTGATATTATCAGCTACTGTTTTTTGGTTTAATGCCTTTACAAATGCCTCGCTAGTTGCATTTGTATTACTAGTAGAAGTCTCCTTTGTTGGACTCTCGATTATCTCTTCATAGGTGACCTTAGAGTCCGCAGTTGCAACCGAAATTTTCATACTCAATCCCTCATAAAATGACCGTCATCTATTGACATCGCTACCCAACTTTGATATGCTTTTTCTTGCTGAATAGCAAGCTGGTGTGGCTCAGAGGTAGAGCACTTCCTTGGTAAGGAAGGGGTCACGGGTTCAATTCCCGTCACCAGCTTTTTTTATTTAGGTATACTTTAGCATAATAAAGTGATGATGTAAACCGATTTTGTGCAATTGATTTTAATTTTTAGGAGGCAGATATGAATACAGAAAACTATGTTGATTACATTGTAAAGCAGACAGAAGATATTCTAGCAATCGATAGCCCTACAGGTTTTACCGCAAATGCAGCTAAGCATCTTATTGCTGAATATGAAAAGCTTGGCTTCAAGCCAGAGCTTACTACAAAGGGCGGTGTACTTGTTGATTTAGGCGGAAGCAACGCTGATGACGCTATCCTTATTGAAGCACACATGGATACACTTGGTGGTATGGTTAGCAAAATCAAGGCTAACGGTAATCTTGAAATCACACCTCTTGGTGGATTTAATCCTAACAATGGTGAATCAGAAAACTGCCGCATTTACACACGCGATGGACAGGTATACGAAGGAACTCTTCAGCTTAACAACGCATCTGTTCATGTAAACGACGATTACTCTTCTACAACCAGAGAGTTTAACTGCATGGAGGTTGTTATCGACGAGGAAGTTGCCACTGCAGATGATACTAAAAAGCTTGGCATTATGATTGGCGATATCGTTGCCTTCGAGCCTCGCACAAGAGTTACAAAATCAGGCTACATCAAAAGCCGTTTCTTAGATGATAAGCTTTCTGTAGGTATCCTTTTAGGACAGGCTAAATACATTGCCGACAACAAAATCACTACAGACAGAAAAATCTATCACCACATCACAGTATACGAAGAGGTTGGTCACGGCGCTTGCGGTACTGTTCCAGCTGGTGTTACTGAAATCCTTTCAGTAGATATGGGATGCATTGGCGAAGGCCTTGATTGTAAAGAAACTCAGGTTAGCATTTGTGCTAAGGATTCTGCTGGCCCTTACAACTACGATGTTGTTACTAACCTTATTAACATTGCAAAAGCTAACGACATCGACTTTGCTGTAGATGTTTACCCACACTACGGTTCTGATGCAGATGCTGCTCTTAGGGCAGGCTATGATGTAAAGCACGGCCTCATTGGTGCAGGTGTTTACGCTAGCCACGGCTACGAGCGTTCTCACAAGAAGGGTGCAGAAAACACATTCCGCTTACTTATTAACTACGTAAAATAATTATAAAAATAGAGCACAGTTACGAAATCGTAATTGTGCTCCTTTTTATTTAACTCAATTTCAAATTATCTAAAAACAGTTCTTGGAACTCTGGCTTCTCGTTTAGAACTACTACTTTTGCATTGTCCTTTATTTCTTGTAGCTCTTCCTCGTTACCGTCTCGTACAAATTTGATTGCACCTCTAAGGGATGTGTTTCCTACTGCTTCAAATTTTGGTAACAGCTCTTTAGGGAAAATGCCTATTCCTGCTGCAGACCATACACCAATAGTTGCTCCAAGACCCCCTGATACAAATAGATGGTCTATATCATCAACCTGTATTCCTGCTTCCTTTATAAGAAGTGTTATAGCAGAATAAATAGCCGCCTTTGCCAAAAGTACCTGCTGAATGTCCTCTCCAGTTACAACAACATTTTCAGCAATTGGGTAGCCACTTTCGGCATATTCCTCTACCAGCAATCCGCCTTCATCTATAAGGTTATTTCGCCTTAATTCGTGAATCAAATCTATAACACCACTACCGCATAATCCTATTGGGGCCTCGCCACCAATGGTCGTGTAGGTACATTTTCCATCATTGATACTAAGATGGTTGATGGCTCCTCGCACTGATGCAACACCGCAGCTTAGGCTTGCTCCTTCAAGGGCTGGCCCTGCAGATGCAGATGTGCAATAATATGTCTTCCCATCATATAAAACCAGCTCCGCATTGGTACCCATATCTACCAAAAGGAAGCTTCCTCTATCCTTCAGATAGTAAAGTCCGGATACAATATCGCCACCAACAAATGCACTGATAGCCGGCATAAAGAAAATATTTCTTCTATCCTTTACAAACTTTACGCTATCAAGTGTATATGGAACAAATGGATATCTTGCAAATCCATCTACCACCATACCAAGCAGCAGATGAGTCATGATTGTATTTCCACTAAACACTACTTTATGCATTAGATAATTCTCGCCAAGGATTTCACGACCAAGCTTCATCAAATCCTTTCTAACGCAATCCATAAGCTCGTTGTTATGACCTTCCATAGCTGCCTTAACACGACTCATAACATCAGCTCCAAATTGAATCTGAGAGTTGGTGCAATTGCGCTGACGCAGCATCTTGCCAGTATCCAAATCGATAACTGCAGTGGCCAGTGTGGTTGTTCCTATATCAACTGCAATTCCAATGTTCTCCTTATTAATATCCTCATCCTCTGCCACCTCATCTGCAAGAACAGATGTGATTTCTGATGCAAGGGATGCTGGTACTAATATTTTGCAATCACGAGTGATGACGCACTTGCAGCCTAATCGATAGCCTGCACGCATCTCTGAAAAATCCAATCCTCGTTCATCAAAAGATGTCATAGGGGGCATACCATAAACGAATTTTATGGCGCAGCTTAGACACTTACCTATACCACCGCATGGACGGTAAAAGCTAAGGCCCAGCTGACTCATTGCCTCTATGAAGCTAATCGGTTCGTCCGACATAAGCATGTATTCCTTCTGCGGCTCGACACCTTCAATAACAATTCTAATTTCCATGTTTCCTATCGTATTCCTCTAACGAATGTAAATCCATTTTGAACTCACCTTCATTATCTACTAAAATTGTCATATAAGTGTGTTCTCGACTATTTTGTCTTGGGAAAGCTATACTTCCTGGGTTTGCAATAATCAAATCCTGGTAATGTTCTATAGTTGGCACGTGAGTATGACCATATAAAACTACATCGCAGCCCTTTTGATGTGCAGCCTCTGCTATTCTCTCGTAGCCATAATTTACACCGTATCCATGGCCATGAGTAAGCAGGATAACATGCTTACCAACCTCTAGCACAATATCTCCTGGAAGATTAGCACCCCAGTCGCAGTTACCACAAACACATTCTGCCTGCGCCTCAGACATCATCCAAAGATTATCCTCTACTCCCTGTCCATCACCCAGATGATATATTCTATCTGGCTTTTCTATTTCAATGGCATCTCTCAGATTTTCTGATTTGCCATGAGTATCACTAACAACCAATATTTTCATGATTAACAATTTCTTCCTTTATCATTCTAAGAGCCTTGCCTCTGTGGCTAATAGCATTTTTGTCCTCTGGGCTTAAGCTTGCTGTGCTAACATCCTTGTCCCATAAATAAAAGATTGGGTCGTAGCCAAAGCCGTTTGCACCCATTGGCTCATAGCCTATGTAGCCTTCGATAGTTCCGCGAACGCAGGCTTCCTTTCCATCAGGGAAAACTGCAGAAACAGCGCATACGAATCTGGCACTTCTATCTTCCTTTTCAACCCCCTCCAATCTTTCGATTAGATTAGCATTTTTAATATCGTAGGATGTATCCTCTCCCATGTATCTGGCAGAATAAATACCAGGCTCCTTATTAAGTGCATCTATCTCAAGTCCGCTGTCGTCAGCTAAAACAATGGCATCCTTTGCGAACCCTGCAACTGCTCTTGCCTTGATAAGAGAATTCTCTTCAAAGGTTGTTCCATCCTCTACAATATCCACATCAATTCCTGCTTCCTTCATTGACTGGATGTCATATTTGTCCTCACCAAGAATCTCACGAATCTCTCGCATCTTGTTGGCATTTCCTGTTGCAAAAATAATCTTACTTTTCATTTAAATACTCTAGCACTGCATCATAAAGTGCCTGTGCCGCCTTTCTTTGATATTCTTTATCTTGAAGATTTCCAAGCTCCTTTTGATTTGTCATAAATCCTACTTCAACCAGCGCTACTGGGGACTTTGACATACGAATAATATATACCTCATCTCCCACTATTGTTCCTTTGGATTTTGAACCTAATTGATCTAGCAAATGAGCCAGACACATGCTTGAAAACTTTTTGGATTCTCCTGTTGGGTCACCGCCCTCGTACATTACTTCTGTTCCGTTTATTGATGACATACGTCCTGAAGCTGTAGAGTTGTTGTGCACCGATAAAAAAACATCGGCATTAGAATCATTAGCAAGCCCAACTCTGTTTTCAAAGGAAGGATTGGAGTCATCTGTTCTGGTATAGTAAACTCCGATATTTTTATCGCATCTGTCAAAAAGCTTTTTAAGCTCAAGGACAATATCTAAGTTAATATCCTTTTCGTTAACACCCATTTTAGATGCGCCAGGAACATTGCCTCCGTGACCTGCATCCACAACAACTACCTTGTCATATATATCATGAGGGTCAACAAAATCTATATAGATATATTCTCCCTCCGATGTAAGTTTAGCCTCCATTACTGTATCCAGTGTAAGCTCGATAACACCCACAAGATTTTCACTGTCGTAGGTTATGTCTATAATGTTGTTGGACTCGCCACGCATAGGATAGTTTTCAAAATAATCCTTGCCGATTCCATTGATAGTTATTTTAATTGTTTTTTCAACATGAATATTATCAATGTTTACGCTTGCACTTGTGACGTTTTGTGGCAAAGTCAAACGTATCTGATGTCCTTTTAATATTGTTTCTCTTGTCTCTTCTCCCTCGCCTTTCAGCTCTAAATCGCTGGCACGCAACATGTCCATTACAGACACTCTTCCCCCAGAAAGCTTGCTGTCTTCAATCCTAAGAGCGATGATATGCATATTTGGTACGTATATCAAAATGCAGCTCATAGTAATAACTACAGCAAGGATTATCGCTGTGAAGGCTCCCATTACCTTCTGTTCCATTACTGTCTTACCTTTTTAGCCTCATCCTCAAAAACTTCCATAACATTATTTGCATAGGCCTTGATGCAAAGATTAGCCTGGATTGCATCCTCAACATTTTCCCAATCCAAACCGTTATTGCTAATAAAGCCCTTTCCATCTGTGATATCTACTGCCTGAGTCATTTTGTCTGTAGCGTATTCCACCGCAAGTGGACGCTTGGTCTCAGGTGTATTCACATATAATACAATTGCAAAGTTCTCTCCCTTTTTGACAGTCTTTGCAGAATTGAATTTGATTGTATAATAGCCCTTCTCACTGACTGTGCCTGAAGCAACTAATTCCTTGTCAGAAAGAGTGCTTGTATTTTCATAATTTGGCACGAAAAATACTTCGTAGCTGGTGTCCTTACCTAATGCATAAAAACCAGCTGCTTCTATCTGTTGGTCGGCCTGTGCCTTAAAGGTGTTTGCCCCGTAAGCCCATTCCTTGTTGTAGCCTATCTGGCCAACCCAACCACACAAATCACTTTGATAAATGTAATTGTAGGTATTGTTTGTATCAACAGACACGTAAGAAACTGCCTGATTTCCAATATTGGAATCGTAATAAGAAATATAGAAAACTCCATCATCTCCAAAGCCAGTTCCCCAGCTGTTTTGGCAGATGAAGGCTCCATCCTTTGGAACATCCTCACTGAAATTTTCAGCAGGATATTTATCATCCCAGCCTATGATTACCACATCATGATTAGGCTTGGAATTTCCTGTGTAGCAGTATGAATTTGTTCTTCTGTTGTAGCTTGTAGAACGATTCAGGTTTGATGTAGTAACACTGGCGTAGATTGATGATGAAACGCCACCATACTGATATACTGCTCTCTTTATCTCGTCCAGATTTTCTGAATCGTAAAAATGCGCTTCCTGTAAATGGATAACAGGCTGCTCTTCTTCATTTGTTGTAAGATTTGGAATAATGCTGTTAGTAGAAACACTAGTTTCGATAGATGGTCCCTGCCATGACAAAAGATATGCCAAAGCCATGGTGTACTTTCCACCTGCCGATTCGTCCAACCCGAAGCTGTTTTCATTTATCATAGAATCTACAGAAAACAGATATGGCTTAGCTGGAAGTAATGATGATTCCAATGCTTCCAGTGAAGCGCAGGCCCAGCATGTAGCGGTAGAACCCTGATTTCTTATAGTGCTGGCTCTGTTTAAGCTTCGTAAATCATATTTAGATGGAAGTGATGGTGCCTTATCATATTCGATTGTTACTGTATATGCTGATTTGTCATAGCTATATTCATAGCCAAAAACATTGCACAAATCCTCAAGTCCAATATACAGCTCACCTAAATGTATGGATGGTTCAATGGCCAGATCTATTTCGTCGCCATTTTCTGTGGCTGAAGGATTACCCTCTACGAATTCGTAGATGTCGTTTGTAATCTGTACAACTGCGCTTTTGTCATCCTCCATGAAGGCTGAGCCCTTAAGCTCTGCCTTTATGAACTCTAAAGAGCCTACTGGATTAAGCTTATCATCAAGCATGATGTTAGGCTGATTTGATGCATAGGGTTCTCCGTTAATGTACACCTTTAGCTGCCCTGCATCGTTAAGATTTTTAGACATCAAAGGATACAACACATCTTCATTAAGTGTTGCCCCACGGAATGTCTCAACTGCTGCGTATCTATCATTCCAATTATTCAATTTCCATATCAATGCTACTGCAATGATAATTGTAAAAACCAAATATCTCTTGGAAAGTTTCATTATATTTTAGTCCTTCTTTTTAGTAGGTTTTGGTCCCAAAAATTGATAAAAATATGTTTTTATCATTCCATTATATATTTTGCGGTTCTTGTTCGCCTTACGTCCTATTGATTTTGGTGCATCCTCGTAGCTTGTGATTACATACATTGACCAGCTGTCTAATGATGCAAATGCCTTACCAAGGTTACCGTAAAGCTCTGGCAAATCCTTCTTCTCCTCTAATCGTTCACCATAAGGTGGGTTTGTAAGGATGAATCCAAACTTCTTAGGATGATGTAAATCTGCCACATCTCTGGCCTGGAAATGAATCATGTGATCAACTCCAGCCTGCTTTGCATTAAGACGTGCGATTTTTACCATTTCTGGGTCGATATCATATCCCTGTAGGTCACATTCTACTGATGTATCTACATCTGCTCTGGCTTCATCGAAGCAATCCTTCCATGTCTTCTGGTCAATAAGATTATCCCAGTCCATGGATGTGAATTCTCTGTTTAAACCAGGAGCGATATTTGCAGCAATCATAGCTGCTTCTATAAGGAATGTTCCTGAACCACAGAATGGGTCAACAAGGATTCTGTCTGCTCGCCATGGTGTAAGCTGAATAAGTGCTGCCGCCATAGTCTCTGAAAGTGGAGCCTTGCTGGTGTATGTTCTGTAGCCTCTTTTATGTAATGGTGTTCCTGTAGAATCTAAGGTAACAACCACGTCATCCTTTAATAGGAAAATTCTAACTGGATATTCTGCGCCAGTTTCCTCAAACCAATTGATGTCATAGTAGGACTTCATACGCTCTACCATAGCCTTTTTAACGATGGATTGGATGTCTGTAAGAGAAAACAGCTTACTCTTTACAGATGTGGCTTTTGTAACCCAGAATTTGCCATCCTTTGGAATGAAATCCTCCCAAGGTAATGCCTTGATTCCCTGGAAAAGCTCCTCGAAAGTAGTGGCATGGAAGCGGCCTACCTCAACCAATACACGCTCTGCTACACGCAAATGTATATTGGCTCTGCAGATTGCTTCTGCGTCACCTGTAAATGTAACACGGCCATCAGTCACTTCTGTGATGTCATAGCCTAAATCATAGATTTCTCTTTTAAGTGGTGCCTCTAATCCAAAATGGCATGGGCAACTGATTGTATAAATATCTCTTTTCATATTGCTCTTTCTAAAACTTTATTTGTATAAATATACTTTTACCTATCCATTATACCGATTTTGGCACTTCCATACCACAAAAAACGAAAGAATATGTGAGTTTTAAATGCCAATTTGATATAATAAGGAAAATGCAAAAACGAGGGAGTTTAAATGAGACGTGTAATTTCGGCAATTAGCATTGCTTTACTAATTATTTTTTGCTTTGTAGTATCTAGTCAAAATCAAATCCAAGCTATAGAAGTGGCAGAAACAGACATTTCAGCCAGCAGTGAGCCTGCTGCTTTTTCTTTGGAATCCTACAAAAATAACCATCCTAAGGTGCGAGGCATTTATGTCACAGGCCCTACTGCAGGCACTGAGAAAATGGATGATATTATAAACTTAATTAATGAAACCGAGCTTAACGCCATCGTCTTAGATGTTAAGGATGATGCTGGAAATATCTCCTTTAAAATGGACAATGAAATGGTGATTAATACAGGCGCCTGCATTCCATATATTCCTGATATTCAAGCTTTAATGAAAAAGCTAAAGGATAATAACATCTATGTGATTGCAAGAATTCCTTGCTTCAAGGACCCTACACTGGCAGCCGCTTGTCCAGAGCTTTCCCTTCGCACACTTTCTGGGGAATATATTACCGACGCTAATGGAAACGCCTGGGTGAACCCATGTAAGGAAGAGGTTTGGAATTACATCATCAGCATTGCTGACAGCTGTGCCGAGCTAGGATTTGATGAGATTCAGCTTGACTATGTAAGATTTCCTGTTGGCATGAATGCTGAGCAGGCCTACTACGGTGCTCCTACCGATGATGAAAGCCGCCAGCAGTATATCAACACATTTATCGAATCAGTAACCAGCGCCTTGCATCAGAAGAACATTCCTGTCACAGCAGATGTTTTTGGCACAATCATCAGAAGTGAAATAGATTCCCATCACATTGGACAAAGCTATACAAAGCTTGCGGAATCATTAGATTGCGTATGTCCTATGATTTATCCTTCTCATTATGCCAGCGGTGAATTTGGCTTGGAAACTCCAGATGCCAACCCTCACGAAACTATTTATTTGGCTCTAAAGGGTTCTAAAGATGTACTTTCTCAGATACAAAATGACAACTGCGCAGTCATCCGACCTTGGCTTCAGGCCTTTACTGCATCCTGGGTAGAAGGCTATATAGAATATGACGGAGCCGCCATAAGACAGGAAATAGACGCTGTTTACGAGGCTGGCTACGATGAATGGATTTTGTGGAATTCGAAAAGCAACTATACATCTGAGGGGCTAGTTTTACAATAAATTCAATCTCGGAATAGGACTATTTGAAATCTTCAGATAAAATTCAGATAAAATTTATTGCAATAATTGATACTATATATTATAATCTTTCTCGTAGTTAGGAGTTTCCTAGCTGCACCCTTATTAATTATTTATACTCCCCTCAAAAAGACCGAAGTTTCGGTCTTTTTCTTTTGTCTTATTATAATGTGTCTATTTTAAGAAACCCATTTTGCACAATCAGTTTCCAGTTTCGCCACACTTAATATTAAGTGCGCAGCTTAAAAATTGCTCTAGTATCCAAAAAAAGAGACTGCAGCTGCAGTCTCTAATAATATATTCAGTTCTATTAAGTTATTGAAAATGTGCTAACGCCTCTGCGAATCTAACTTCGTCAAAAGGTTTAATAACAAAATCCTTTGCCCCTGCTTCAATAGCTTCGATAACATAACATTTCTGTCCCATAGCACTAACTACAAGAATCTTCGCATCTGGGTCAAACTCCATAATCTGTTTGATAGCATCAATACCATTGGAGCTTCGTCCTACAGTATGACCGTCTACAGTCATTGTGATGTCCATCGTTACTATATCAGGCTTGAACTCTTTGTATCTTGCAACCGCTGCATCGGAGCAATCGGCTTCAGCTACAACAGTACAGCCATTTTTTTCAACTTCGCCTCTAACGACAGCTCGCATGAACTTAGAGTCGTCAACTATCAGTACTGTTTTTCCCAAGGGTGTCATCCTCCTCACTATTTTTAATTATGGATGATTTAAGGTTATTATAGCACAAGATATACCGAACTATGTATGAACTTTTGGTGACTTATGGATTCTGCGTGGAATATTTTAGCAGATTCTAGGCAATCCTTCGCCCTGAAGAATGTCCAAAAATCTACGTCCACCAATTTTAGTTTTCATAACTAGAGTGCCCTTTTCAGAATCATCAGCAGGATTCTTAACCTGACCAATAATGCAAGCGTTCTCGCCGTATTTGCTGCTCTTGATAAGCTCTACTGCCTTATCAGCATATTCTCTAGGAACGATGGCTACCATTTTACCTTCATTTCCCATGTATAATGGATCAAGTCCTAACAATCCGCAGAATGACTGAACCTGTGGGTCTACTGGAAGGCTATCCTGAGCAATTTCAAATGTAAGGCTGCTAGATAATGCAAGCTCCTTTAATACTGTTGCAAGACCACCTCTGGTAACGTCTCTTAATACATGAACAGGAATGTTGTTAGATGTAAGCTTTCCTACCATCTCCTGAAGTGGTGCGTTATCGCTGACGATTGTGTTCTTGATACCCATTCTCTGGCTTAGAACTGTAGCGTGATGGTCACCTACGTTTCCTGATACGATGATTACATCATCTGCTGTGGCATTCTTTGCTTTAATATCAACGCCCTTTGGAACAAAGCCTACACCTGCTGTATTGATGTAGATTCCACCGTTTCCTTCGATAACCTTTGTATCGCCTGCAACAATCTTTACACCAGCTTCGTTTGCTGTTTCTGCCATGGATTTAACAAGTCTTCTAAGAGTTTCTACGTCTGCGCCCTCTTCAAGGATAAATCCACAGGTAATATATTTAGGAACTGCGCCTCTCATGCACAAATCGTTAACTGTACCGCAGATACACAATCTTCCGATGTCGCCCCCTGGAAACTCCAAAGGAGTTACCACGAAGCTATCTGTAGTCATGGCGATTGTAGCATCACCTGGGACTACTGCAGCGTCTTCCATCTCTGAAAGTACATCGCTATTAAACTGTGCCTCAAATATTTCTCTGATTAATTCTCCAGTTGCACGGCCACCTGAGCCATGCTCCATAATAATTTTCTCCATATTTATATCTCCACTTTAATCCGCGTTGTTACGTTAACAAGCATTATTATTCCTCACTCGACTAATGTCTCGTTCGAAACAATAATAGCTTGTTAACTACAACGCTCACTTAAATTTGTTATACACACTCTCATCCAATATCTTCTTCAAAACGATAATAGCTTGTTAACGACCTACCAGGTAGACGTTGAAGCAGCTGCCTTCCTCGGATACCATGCATGCGCCTTCTGGTGACATTGGGGTGCATACTTTGCCGAAGAGTGGGCAGTCGGTAGGCTTTGCTTT
>CACYLQ010000032.1:9727-26542 GCA_902775195.1 uncultured Pseudobutyrivibrio sp. | reverse complement strand
CCCCGAAATGGGGGAAGCTTTATTTATACCTGAGATAATACATTTACGCAATCATCGCAGATTAAATCTCCATGCTCTAGCAAGAATGCTCCGTCGAAGCTTTCTGTAAACATCTGGGTAGCAAATTCTGCTAAAACTAAGATTACTGCTGATATCTGACGTCGTGTAAGCTCGAAATTAAGCTTAATGTAATAATCGTCACCATAACGGTACAATGCACTTTGCATTCCATTATACTTTGGTAGATGCTTGCAAAGTAATATTGCGGCATCCAAATCTGGTAAGATTGCCCAAAGTGGTGTTTCAAGGTACTGAGCTGTTACTTCATCAGTATCGTCGCTAATTGCCCTGGCTGGCTGCACTGGTACATCAGATGTGCCTGGTGCTGATGCTGTTGCCGGTGCTGGCATAATATTTGTGCTAGGTTGATTCTTTGTCGTAGACAAAGTCTCCTGTAAACCAGTTAAATGCTTCTTTAATTCCTCAATTGCAGTTGCCAATCCGCTGCTTGAATCTGGGGATATAAGTAATGCAACATCTCCCTGTGGCATAACTGTCATTTGAACACTATAAGCCTTTGCATGAGTCTCTATTCCAAGTGTTTCACACGCCTCTGCTAAAATATCCCTAATAAAGCTCTGGGTCTTTTCCTGGTCACTGACGAAATCACCAAGCTCCATGCCGCTCATTTCCATTTCTTCTTTAGTAATGACGCATCTAATCTTGTCCTCACCTATCTTCTTGAACTTCATCAGCTCCCCTCCTTTCAAAGTATGGACGTAAAATAAGTTTAGCAAATCGATTCGAATGTGTCACGGAATTTTCTGTATATATTGTGTGAAAAAATAAAGTCTGTGAGTATTATTATTTAACTATTCCAACAATATCACGGATATCCTCTATATTTTTTCTTTCCATGTAATCCATAACGCCTTTAAGAATATCCAGCGTCGCTGTTGGATTAAAGAAATTAGCAGTTCCTACAGATACTGCCGTTGCACCTGCCAACATCATTTCCACTGCATCTTCCCAGGTGCAAATACCGCCCATTCCGATGATTGGAATATTAACTGCATTGGCACACTCATATACCATTCTAACTGCTATTGGATGAACTGCTGGCCCTGACATGCCACCTGTTTTGTTTGCTAGAACAAAACTTTGACGCTCAACATCGATTTTCATTCCTGTTAAGGTATTGATAAGAGAAATAGCATCTGCGCCGCCTGCTTCAGCTGCCTTTGCCATTACCTTGATGTCGGTTACGTTTGGCGAAAGCTTCATAACTATTGGCTGCTTAGCATGCTTCTTTACTAATCTTGTAATTTCTTCAACTGCCTTAGGGTCCTGTCCAAAGGCGATTCCACCTTCTTTAACGTTTGGACATGAAATGTTGATTTCCAACATATCTACCCTTTTTTCATTGGCTAATCTATCAACCACCTCAATATATTCTTCGGCTGAATGTCCACAAACATTAACCAGAACACGAGTATTCTTATAATCTTCTAAAAATTTCAAATCTCGTTCACAAAATACTTCCACACCAGGGTTCTGTAAACCGATTGCATTAAGCATTCCAGAGCTAACTTCTGCAATACGTGGAGTAGGATTGCCAGGCCATGGCACACCTGCTACCCCCTTTGTTACAACAGCTCCTAACTTATTTAAATCTACAAACTCTGAGTATTCCATTCCTGAACCAAAGGTTCCAGAAGCCTCCATGATTGGATTTTGAAATTCAACACCTGCAATTGTTACCTTTGTATTCATTATAGGACTACCTCCGTTGATAGGAAAACTGGACCATCTTTACATACTCTTTTATTTTTTACGTGACTATGGTCGTCCACATCCTTAGACTGACACACACATCCAAGACATGCCCCTACACCACAGGCCATACGCTCTTCCATGGATACATAGCATTTTGCTCCGATTGAATCTGCATACTCAGCTACACCTTTTAGCATTGGCTTGGGACCGCAGGCATAGATTACATCTGCCTTTAAATCATTTTCTTTCATGGCATCCACTACTGTTCCATGAACACCTACAGTTCCATCATCTGTTGCAAATACAACCTCATCCGCTGCATCGATGAAATTATCTTCCAAAAATAAATCATCTGTGCGATATCCTAAGACTGCAGTAACATGTCCCTCTAACTGCTTTGCAAGCTCTAGCATTGGAGGCACACCGATTCCACCGCCAACTACTATTGCCTTGCCTTCTTCAAGTGGAAAACCGTTTCCTAATGGTCCTAAAACATCTACAGTATCTCCTGCCTGAAGCTTTGAGAACTCTTCTGTACCCTTGCCTACAACACGGTAAACAACTCTAAGTGTCCCATGTGCCTTATCAATCTCACAAATGCTGATTGGACGTGGTAGCAGCTTGCTGCCATCGTTACTAAATATATTAATGAATTGACCAGGGATGGCATACTCGCTAGCTTTTGTCTCTATGACTAGGCTGAATATGCCTTCGGCCAGGTTTGCAGTTGAAACGATTTTAGCTGTTTCTTTTATTTTCATTGTGTTGACTCCTTTTAGTTTTTAACCCCTCATCAGTCACCTTCGGTGACAGCTTGTCTCGCCTCCCGGCTCGGTCGTTGCTAAACAGGCTCCACTGGAGCCTAGCAACCCCAAGGGGGAAGCCTTTTAAGCTAATGCGCCACGGATGTCGGCGAGCATGTCTTCTACGGCTGCGCGGCTGGCTTCGGCGAAGTTTGCTTCACCGTAGCTTGCGTATTTTTCCTGCTGATATGCTGCGATGATACCGCGGCTGGAATTTACGATGGCGCCAAGGCCGTCTTTGTTAAAGAAGTTTACAAGGTCTGCACCCTTACCGCCCTGTGCACCATATCCTGGTACAAGGATGTATGTATGAGGCATGAGCTTACGAAGCTTTGCACCCATTTCTGGGTATGTAGCACCTACAACTGCACCTACGTTAGAGTAGTCGCCGTCCATAGAAGCTGAGCCCCACTCTTCAATCTTTTCAGCCATGTGTTCGTACAATGGTCTGCCATCGATTAGTCTATCCTGGAATTCGCCAGATGAAGGATTTGATGTTTTGCAAAGTACGAAGATTCCCTTATCCTCTTCGTTACATACATCTACGAAAGGCTTTACACCATCAGTACCAAGATATGGGTTAACTGTTGCCATATCTGCATCAAAGCCCTGGTATTTATAATCTCCCACCTGAACAGAACCAAGATGGCCGAGGGCGTATGCTGTAGATGTTGAACCGATATCTCCACGCTTGATATCTGCAATAACCACAAGACCAAGCTCCTTAGCATAATCAACTGTCTTCTTATATGCAATCATTCCTGGGATACCATAGCTTTCGTACATGGCAATCTGTGGCTTTACTGCAGGAATCAAATCGGCACAAGCGTCCATAATCTGCTTGTTATAATCAAACATAGCCTCACCAACTGCCTCTAGTGTCTGGCCATGCTCTGCGATGTGCTTATCCACAAGAGTCTTTGGCATAAGCTTCATGGTAGGGTCAAGGCCCACAACTATAGGGGCGTTCTTCTCTGTAATCTGGTTAATTAATCTTGAAATCATATTTTATCCTCCAGGTTTATATAATTTACTTGTTCTCTCGCCTGTTACGCTATCAAAGATAAATATTACACACTCGACTAGGATGTCTCGCTTAGTAATATTTATATTTGACAGCTACAGGCTATTTATACATTACTTTTCCACCGAAGATGGTCGTTACCACCTTGCCCATTACCTTGCGGCCTTCGTATGGCATGTTTTTGGATTTGCCTACAAAGTCGGCGGCGTGAATTTCGTATTCTACGTTTGGATCGAAGATGGTTATGTCGGCTGTTTTACCAACTGATATATCTCCTAAATCATTTAAGCCAAGTATTCTTGCAGGATTGCTGCTCATGTAAGCGGCCATCTGAAGTGGGCTGATAAGTCCTGAAAGTACCAGCTCTGTGTAAGTTAAGCTTGCGCTAGTTTCTAGACCTACTATACCAAATGGCGATGCGAAACCTTTGGCTTTTTCTTCTGCTGTATGAGGAGCATGGTCTGTAGATATTACTTCGAATACTCCCTCGGCAAGGCCTCGTCTTAAGGCCTCTCTATCCTCGTTAGTTCTTACAGGTGGATTCATCTTATAATTGCCATCTCCTGGCACGATATCATCCTCTGTAAGAGTGAAATGATGTGGGCAAACCTCGCCTGAGACCTTAATGCCTCTGGCCTTTGCCTCCTTAAGGATGTCATAGCTTTCCTTTGTAGAGCAATGGCACAAATGAAGTGTTGCACCTGTTTCCTCAGCAAGCATGATATCACGAGCTTCAATGATATTTTCTACAGCGTTGCTGATTCCCTTTTCTCCCATGGAATCAGATTTTGCTCCCATGTTCATTACGCCCCCCTGGACAAGATTAATGTCCTCACAATGGGCAAGCACAGGTATGTCTGCCTTGGCAGCGAGCTTCATGGCCTCACGATATAGACCGGAATCCATAACGGATTTGCCATCCTCTGAAATGGCAGGAATGCCTTCCTTTATCATGCCCTCTAAATCTGAAAGCTCCTTGCCTTCCATCCCCTTAGTAACTGAGCCAACCTGAAGAACTCTTGTCAGTCCTACAGCCTTACCTTTGTCGTGAACGTATTTTACAAGTTCTGGATTGTCCACTACCGGCTTTGTGTTAGGCATGGCGCATACTGTTGTTACGCCGCCTCTTGCAGCTGCTTTAGAACCTGTTTCGATGTCTTCCTTTGCTGTCTGTCCTGGGTCTCTAAAGTGTACGTGCATATCAATAAAACCTGGAAATACCATACACCCCTTCGCATCAATTACTTCATCAGAAAAAACGGGAACAATTTCAGCCGAAATAGCTGAAATACTGTTCCCGTCTATCTTGATATCTAATAATTCATCTGTGTTAGTTGGTGGATTAATAACCCTACCGTTTTTGATAATTAGGCTCATGCTATACCTCTTTTCTCTAAACTTTCAATAGTATAGCATAAACACCTAAAAGATGAAACAAATATACCCTAATTTAGGTGGCAAAATCCACATGTTGAACACCGCCTGCATGGCCATCACTTTCATGCAAAAATATTCCAGATTCTCTTATGGCTGCCCTAGCTATATTCTCATCATCATGGTTAATAAATTCCGTTGATGCTCTGCCTAAAAAGATTGCCCCCACATCTGACTGCTTCAGTGTATATAGCTCCATCTCCCCCTTTTCATTCATGGACCATACACGCAGCTTTTCAAATATTGGGTCGTTTTCATCAATCCATCCGCTGCAGTCCTCATCAAATACTGCAAGCTCACCAAAGCCATCTCCAGTCATTGCACCAAACAGCTCTGTTCCGTCATTGATTTTACCATCCTCGTTTCTATCAAGGGCCAAAAATCCATGTCCTGCAGCCAGCTTATTAATTTCTTCCTCCTTGCCATCTCCATTTAAATCGAAATAAAATGTTTGATTAGATATGGCTGTAGGTGAATCGTTTACATTAATTACTAATGGGTCTATGAAATTTGAAAAGGTAGACTGAATCCTGGTATATTCCTCGTGGAATGATTCAGACATTTCAAAGCCATAATCAAAGCTTAATCTCCGACCATCTGCTGTAACCGCTGTTCCCTTTGAAATATAGGATACAGACTGT
The DNA here is from genome assembly GCA_902775195.1 of uncultured Pseudobutyrivibrio sp. Lineage (GTDB taxonomy): Bacteria > Bacillota > Clostridia > Lachnospirales > Lachnospiraceae > Pseudobutyrivibrio. Next base: position 20,864 of record CACYLQ010000032.1, on the reverse strand, counting down.
GTTTCTGTACGTTCATAGCTAATAGATGTAGATGTTAACTGGCCTGCATTCTCCTGAAAGAACTCACTAAGCATATCTTTAAAGCTTGTTTTTTCTCCAAAAATTCTGCTTAAAAGCAACACCCTTAGCAAATAGCTCATTGCCTGCATTCTGGTTTCCCTGTTTGCTATCTGTGACAGCCCATTTTCATCTTCTACCATATTCAGTTCATTTACATCTTTGACATCCGTCACATCTTCACTGCCCTCCGGCAGCTTAAATGTAATGTCACCGATTTTGATTGCAGGATTTTGGCTGACCTGAACCTTAGCCTTTGCAGTAACTGAATAGTTACTTTTTGAGGTCATTTGAACCTCAGAATTTTGAATTACCATGCGCTTCCCTCCTATAAATGATGGTTCATATTTATTAAGGGAAAATCCATTTTCCGTATCACAGCTTCTGTAAAGAAAAAACCAGGAAAGCATGTCGCCCTCCTGGTCCTGTGATTATCGTCCGTGTAATTATATATCGGTAAAACTTGCCTCATCCTTAACAGATGCTGCTCCATTTTTTAAGCAGATCAAGCTACCGTAAGTAACTAAAAGTGCAAATAAAACACTAAAGAATAATGTAAACACTGTATCTTCAGCAATTGGAAGAGCTTCTGAAAAGAATGTTCCCACAATGTTGTAAATAATATGAGCGGCAATTGTTAGGAATATATTGTCGTAAAGATACATTATGTATCCTAAACCTAAGCCTAAAACAAATGCATAGCAGCCCTGAATAGCATTAAGATGGAATGCTCCAAACAACAATGCCTGTACAAAAATTGCAAGGTAATAAGGCATTATCTTTCTAGCTGCTGAATATGTAATACCTCTGAATATGAACTCTTCTATTATTGGTCCTAATAATACAGCATAAACAGCCATTAAAACTGTTATCTCGTCAGTTAAGCCTGCGCTTTCAATGATGTTTTCGTATTCTTCCATCCATGATGGAAATGCTACAGCAAGAGCATTCATTAAAAACAAGCTAATGTACTGCATTCCAATGCAAAACAATGTCAATCCTACTAATGTCAGAGGAACATTTTTAGATATTCCCTTAAGGCTATAGCTTTTGCCCTTCATAAACATTTTGCTATAGCAAGTAACAAATATTGCAACACCAACAACAGCGTATAAAACATAGATGCTACCATCAGTGGCGGCTGATAACATAATATCAAACATATAGTCCATTAATTCATCAACCGTAGAGCCCTTGAAGGTTCCCATCGCGTATACAACTTTGCCTTCCATTACCACGATAGTAGCAATGTACTGTAAAATGAATGCTAATATACATGGAAGAAATATCCAAGCAATATACTTTATTCTGTTATTATTATTTTGGTTCATATCAATTTCCTTACTGTGCATTTAGTGTAAATCTAGTTTGTCTAAATGCCAAATGTCGTCTACATATTCTTGAATGGTTCTATCAGATGAGAACTTGCCCACATGTGCTACGTTTTCAAGTGCCATCTGTCCCCATTTAAATCTATCCTTGTAAGCCTCCTGAATCTTTTCATGGGCTTCACAATAAGATGCAAAATCCTTTAATACAAAATATGTATCAGCCTTTGCTGTACACTGTGTATTCAAAAGCGAATTATAAAGTGGTCTAAATAATTCTGGATTTTCGATGCTGTAATATCCATTAACCAACTGCTGTAGTACCTTCTGAATACGGTGGTCATTGTTCATTACATCTACAGGGTTGTAATCATTATTCTTCTCATGAGCGATAACCTCGTCAGAGCTCATACCGAAGATAAAGATATTCTTACCACCCAGCTCCTGGTACATTTCCACGTTAGCACCGTCCATTGTACCAATTGTAACTGCACCATTAAGCATGAACTTCATGTTACCTGTTCCTGATGCTTCCTTAGATGCTGTAGAAATCTGCTCTGAAACATCTGCTGCGGCAAAAATCCATTCAGCATTTGATACTCTATAATCTTCAATGAAAACAACCTTAAGCTTGCCCTCGATTGACCTATCATTGTTGATTACAGCAGCTACGTTATTGATAAGCTTGATAATAAGCTTTGCATTCTCATATCCTGCTGATGCCTTTGCTCCGAAGATAAAGGTTGTAGGATAGAAATCCATATCAGGATTCTCTTTAATCTGGTTGTACAGATACATAACATGAAGAATATTAAGAAGCTGACGCTTATATTCATGCAATCTCTTAACCTGTACATCGAAGATTGAATTAGGGTCAACATCTACCCCATTATGATCAAAGATATATTTAGCAAGACGTCTCTTGTTCTCGTGCTTAATGTTAATAAACTCTTCGATAGAACGCTTGTCATCTATATATCTTTCAAGCTTTTCCATCTGGGACAAATCTGTAATCCAGCCACGACCAATCTTTGAAATTACCCAATCTGACAGCTTATAGTTACCATGCATAAGGAATCTTCTTTGAGTAATTCCATTTGTCTTGTTGTTAAACTTCTCTGGATACATCTCATAGAAATCATGAAGAGATACGTTCTTCAAAATCTCTGTATGAAGAGCTGCAACACCATTTACTGAAAAGCCTGCAGCTATGGCCATATGAGCCATCTTTACCTGGCCGTCTGCAAGAATTGCCATACGACCAACTCTATCTTCGTCTCCAGGGAACTTTGCTCTAATATCGTCGCAGAATCTACGATTAATCTCTTCTACTATCATATAGATACGTGGAAGTAGATTCTTGAAAATATCCTGTGGCCATTTTTCAAGAGCCTCGGACATGATGGTGTGGTTTGTGTATGCAACACAGTGTGTTGTAATCTCCCACGCATCATCCCAGCCAAGGCCATGCTCATCCATAAGAAGTCGCATAAGCTCTGCAACTGTAAGAGTTGGATGAGTATCATTCATCTGGAATACAACCTTTTCAGGAAGTCTCTTGATATCGCTGTGATGACGGAAATATTTATCAAGGGCGCGCTGTAATGATGCAGATACAAAGAAGTACTGCTGCTTTAAACGTAGCTCCTTACCTTGAATATGATTGTCATTTGGATAAAGAACCTCTGTAAGGTTGCGGGCCAGATTCATATCCTCAACGGCCTTATTGTAATCGCCTCGCTCAAAGGAATCTAATCTGAAGACCTCCTTTGGCTTAGCGTCCCAAATCATAAGTGTATTAACCATACCATTATCAAAGCCAGTAACAGGCATATCAAATGGTGTGGCGATTACTGAATTGTAGCCCTCATGAATATATTTTGTGGTGCCATCTGGCTGATTCTCATAACGAACCCAACCGCCAAATTTTACCTCGAACTCATACTCTGGGCGTTCCAATTCAAATGGGTATCGGGTCTGAAGCCAGTTGTCAGGGACTTCCTCCTGATAGCCATCCACAATCTTCTGCTTGAACATACCGTAATGGTATCTAATACCACAGCCATAAGCTGGATACTGGAGTGTAGCAAGTGAATCCAAGAAGCATGCTGCAAGTCTTCCCAAACCACCATTTCCTAGGGCTGGGTCTGGCTCCTGGTCCTCAATTGCATTAATATCAACTCCAAGTTCATCTAACGCATCCATGACCTCGGTATAACCACGCATATTAATCATGTTATTACCTAATAGTCGTCCAATCAAGAACTCCATAGACATGTAATATACGCACTTAGGATCCTGCTTGTTGAACTCCTTCTGGGTGTTCAACCAGTTGTCGATAACTACCTCATTAACTACCTCGGAGCAGGCTCTGTATATCTCCTCCTCGGTAGCCTCATCAAAGTCCTTCCTAAACATGATTTTCACACGATTCTGGATTTCGCGCTTAATCTCTTTAGTACTTGGCATCTGTCTCTTCATACCTCAACCCCTCCTATGGCTCGTCCGTTACGGCAACAAGCATTATATTACTCCGCTCGACTACATGTCTCGCTAAAGTAATATAATAGCTTGTTACCTACGGACTACTTATACGTTGTGACTGCCTATACGTTGTGTTTACTTACGTGTTACCGCAAGTGTTACCTTCTCACCGTTGATGTTCCACTCTTTTACGAGAGAACCTTCAGTGCCTTCAGAAATTTCGTCTGCGAGAACTTCTCCGGCGATGATTTCCTTGTTCTTAGCGAAGATTTCGTTGGCCTTTGGTGTGCCGGCGTATGCTACGCTGATGCGGTCCATAACCTCGAAATCAGCTTCCTTACGCATTGTCTGAATCTTAGAAACGATTTCTCTTACGAAGCCTTCCTCAAGAAGCTCTTCTGTAAGATTTGTATCAAGAACTACTGTTACGTAGTTGTCTCCATCTGCTACGAAGCCTTCTGTCTGAGCCATAGAGATAAGTAAGTCTTCCTCTGCAAGTTCGACAGATGCATCAACCTCTGGCAATCTTAATACCCCATTTGCCTTAAGCTCTGCATAAGCTGCGTTTCCATCTAAGCTAGCGAGAGCCTTCTGGATACCGCCAAGGAACTTACCATACTTAGGTCCTACTGTACGAAGCTGTGGCTTGAATGAGTATGATGTGAATGAAGATACATCTTCTGTAAATGTAGCCTTCTTAACGTTAAGCTCATCCTCGATGATAGATACATACATTTCATCAAGCTCATGCTCAGCCTTGATGTACATCTGGCCGATTGGCTGTCTATTCTTAATCTGTGCTGTGTTACGGCAAGCACGTCCGTGAACTACTATTTTAAGGAGCTCGTCCATATCTTCCTCAAGCTTCTTGTCAATGAATGCTTCATTTACAACTGGGAAGTCGCAAAGATGGATTGACTCTGGTGCTGTCTTATCTACTGAGCGCACCATGTTCTGGTAGATTTCCTCTGTCATGAAAGGAATCATTGGTGCTGCTGCAAGTGAGATATCCTTAAGGCATGTGTAAAGAGTCATGTAAGCATTAACCTTGTCCTGCTCCATTCCCTTTGCCCAGAATCTATCACGGCAACGACGAACGTACCAATTTGACATGTCATCTACAAACTCATCTAAAGCACGTGCTGCTTCTGGAATCTTGTAGTTTGAAAGATTATCATCAACAGCCTTGATTGCTGAGTTAAGACGTGAAAGAATCCACTTGTCCATAACTGCAAGCTTGCTAAAGTCAAGCTCGTACTTTGTAGGATCAAACTCATCAATGTTTGCATATAAAATATAGAAAGCGTATGTATTCCAAAGAGTTCCAAGGAACTTTCTCTGGCCTTCCATAACTGCGTTCTCACCAAATCTCTTTGGAATCCATGGTGCTGAAGATGTGTAGAAGTACCATCTAATTGCATCTGCGCCCATCTTCTCAAGTGCGTCGAATGGATCAACAGCGTTGCCCTTAGACTTAGACATCTTCTGACCGTTCTCATCCTGAACGTGACCTAAAACGATAACGTTCTCATAAGGAGCCTTGTTGAAAAGTAAAGTTGATTCAGCCATCAACGAATAGAACCAACCACGTGTCTGGTCAACAGCCTCTGAAATGAACTTAGCAGGGAACTGCTGCTCAAAGACTTCCTTATTTTCGAATGGATAGTGATGCTGAGCGAATGGCATAGCACCTGAATCGAACCAGCAGTCAATAACCTCTGGTACACGCTTCATTGTGCCCTTACATTCTGGACATGTGCATGTAACCTCATCGATGTATGGACGGTGAAGTTCGATAGATTCTGCATCAGCGCGGCCTGAAAGCTCTGCAAGCTCCTTACGGCTACCGATTGAAATCTGCTTACCGCAATCAGCACACTCCCAAATGTTAAGTGGAGTTCCCCAATAACGGTTACGAGAAATACCCCAGTCCTGAACGTTCTCAAGCCAATCGCCGAAACGTCCCTTACCGATGTTCTCTGGAATCCAGTTAACTGTATTGTTATTTCTAATCAGGTCATCCTTAACCTCTGTCATCTTGATGAACCATGATTCTCTAGCGTAGTAGATAAGTGGAGTATCGCATCTCCAGCAGTGTGGATATTCGTGCTCGAACTTAGGAGCATCGAAAAGCTTACCTTCCTTATCAAGGTCCTTAAGAACCTCTGGGTCTGCCTTCTTAACGAAGAGACCTGCATAAGGAGTTTCCTCTGTCATCTCACCCTTGCCATCTACGAACTGAACGAATGGAAGGTCATACTTACGACCTACCTTAGCATCGTCCTCACCAAATGCAGGAGCGATATGTACGATACCAGTACCATCTGACATAGTAACGTATGAGTCACATGTAACGAAGTGAGCCTTCTTGTGCTGCTTTTCAGCTGCAACGCCTGCGCACTCAAAGAGTGGCTCGTATTCCTTGTACTCTAAATCTGTACCCTTGTATGTCTCAAGTACTTCGTAAGGATTAACACCTTCTTCTGTAGCAACCTTTGAAAGCACCTTATCAGCAAGTGCCTCTGCAAGGATGTATGTATATCCATCAACAGCCTTAACCTTGATGTATGTCTCATCTGGGTTTACACAAAGTGCAAGGTTAGATGGAAGTGTCCATGGTGTTGTTGTCCATGCAAGGAAGTATGCATCCTCACCCTTGATTTTGAAACGAACAACTGCTGAACGCTCTTTAACTGTCTTATATCCCTGTGCGACCTCCTGTGCTGAAAGAGGTGTACCACAACGTGGGCAATATGGAACGATTTTGAATCCCTTGTAAAGGAGCTTCTTGTCCCAGATAGTCTTAAGTGCCCACCACTCAGACTCAATAAAGTTGTTATCGTATGTGATGTAAGGATTGTCCATGTCAGCCCAGAAACCTACAGTTCCAGAGAAATCCTCCCACATACCTTTGTATTTCCATACAGATTCCTTACATTTTTTAATGAAAGGCTCCATACCATATTCTTCGATTTGTTCCTTACCATTAAGCCCAAGAAGCTTTTCTACTTCTAGCTCTACAGGAAGACCATGAGTATCCCAACCAGCTTTTCTAGGCACGAATTTGCCTTTCATTGTCTGGAATCTAGGAATCATGTCCTTGATAGCACGTGTTTCTACGTGACCGATGTGTGGCTTACCATTTGCTGTTGGTGGTCCATCATAAAATGTGTAAGTCTCTCCCTTTTTTCTTGAATCCATTGATTTCTGGAAGATATCATTCTCCTCCCAGAACTTCTGTACCTGCTTCTCCCTTTCAACGAAGTTCAGGCTTGCGTCTACCTTGTTGTACATATTAGTAATTCCTTTCTATGAGGATATCCTTTCTCGTCAGATATCCCTTCTCTTACTATTAAAAATGCCGTAGGCACATTTAACCTAAATTAAAGTGTATCATCTATATCGAATTCCTGGTCGTTAAATGGGAGCTCATCCTGTTCCCCGATACCGTAGAATTCGTATAATTCCTGCATGCCCTCAGTGTCATCGTAAATCTTTTCGATGTTGGCTGCGTTGTGCATAATAAATGCCCATGAAACAATGCAGGCAATAATACTTATTATTGATGTAACTATTCCAATTACAGAAAATATCTTTCCAAGCTGATTGCCATTTCTGACAAGAACAATAATGCCAAGTACTATAGAAATAATAGCGGCAATGACATTGATTCCAAGCATAAAAAGCACCAGTGAGATAACTCCAAGAACCATAGATGCTACTGCTGTTCCCATACTATCTGATGCAGGAACATAGCCTGGTTCCATATAGCTATATTTAGGGCCATTATAGCTTCCGAAATTTGGATTATAGGAATTATTTGGGGTTTCTTCCTGCTTTAAATCCTGGTCATCTTCATCTTCAAACATATAATCGTTATTCATAATTCACCTACTAAACCTAATATTAACCTAATCTTAATTATGATAACTGTTTACGCCCTTTTTTACAACCCCCTATAGATGCGACCTTCCTAGTTTTTCATGCTCCCGGAGGCCACCTCCCATTGCGGTCAAGGGAACCTCCCTAAAGGGTCCCTCCTTAACCACATGGGGCCCTCCTCCTCGCGCTTGCCAAGGTTATGCAGGTCGCTAAATAAAAAACCACCCAGGTAACATACCTAGGTGGCAAATATCATACGCTTTTAGAAATCTGTAAGGTTTGCTGCGCGTCTTTCAAGGAATGCGCCCATACCTTCTGCCTTATCATGTGTAGAACATGTGATACCAAAAAGGTTTGCTTCCATCTCAACAGCGTTCTTGATATCCATATCATATCCGTTGTTGATAGCAGCCTTTGCGATAGATACTGCATAGCTTCCCTTTGAAGCAATCTTAGCAGCCATAGCCTTAGCTGTAGCCATAAGCTCTTCTGTAGAAACTACCTTGTTTACAAGACCGATTCTGTATGCTTCGTTAGCATCGATAGAATCGCATGTGAAGATAAGCTCCTTAGCACGTCCCATACCTACAAGACGAGCAAGTCTCTGTGTACCACCGAAGCCTGGGATAATTCCAAGGCCTGTCTCTGGCTGGCCAAATGTAGCATTCTCGCTAGCGATACGAATATCACAAGCCATAGCGATTTCGCATCCACCGCCGAGTGCGAAACCATTAACTGCAGCGATTGTAACCTGTCTCATGTTCATAAGCTTAAAGAATGGAACTGATGCTCTCATACCGAATGCACGAGCCTCAGCTGCTGTAAAGTTAACCATCTCAGAGATGTCTGCACCAGCAACAAATGACTTGAATGCATTGTCCTTCTTATCAGGACCACCTGTAAGAATAAGTACCTTAACATCATCTCTTGCCTCGATTTCTGTTAAAGCTACATTAAGCTCATCAAGTGTCTCTGAATTAAGTGCATTAAGTGCTGCTGGACGTGAAATTGTAAGAACTGCAATCTCATCAGCAACTTCAAGCTTTAAATTGTTAAATTCGCTCATAGTAATCCTCCTCTTTAAGGGTCTAGCCCTTTTTTGCCCTTTTTTCTCATGTATACTATACTAGTCCATTGTTAAACTTTTGTCAATCCCGTTAAACGTTTTTATCTGCTGCTTTCATTTTCTTTTTGTTAGCATACATTAAGGAGTCCGCTCTCTTGAAAACATCTGAAACGAATTTATCCTTTTTATCATAAACGGAATAGCCAACTGCGATTGTCACCTTGTCGTTCTTTTTATTTTTAGCATTAGTCTTGTTAATTCGCTCAATTCTTGATTCAAGGTAATCGTAATCCTTACCCTGTACCACAGCCACAAATTCATCACCGCCAATTCTGAATACCGGACTTCTAGAAAATGCGTCGCAAATTATCTCACAGCCTTCTTTAATGTATGCATCACCTGCTGCATGTCCCATGTTATCGTTAACCTGCTTCAGACCATTGATATCGCATACCACAATAGCAAACTGAATATCGTTTCCAACGCTTATCTGAACATTTAAATATTCCTCTTCATCAACATAAGCACGTTTATTCTTTACGCCAGTAAGTGGGTCCTTTGTAGCCTTGTCCTCTGCCTCTTTAAGAGTAGCAGCATATTCCTGTTCCATAAGAACCTGATTTTCCACATCGATAATACCGACAATAAGCTTATCTCCCGTTTTTTCCTTTACAAGAGTTGCTTTAAGGCATACATGTGTTATTACACCATTAATCAGGAATCTATAGTTGTAAGCAAACACGCCATGTTTACTAATGTTACCTAAGATATTCTCTTTAGTGAATATCTTGAGATAATCCTTCAAATCCTTTGGATGAACAACTTTTCTCGAATTATCTCTAGCCAGCCCAAAGAATTCATTGCCTTCATTTGGTATGTTTAACTTTTCAAAATCCTTTGTAGATGTGAAGCATACATAGTGTTCAGTTTCTGGATCAACGGAATAGAAACAAATAAACTCTCCCGAAAGAGCCATTACACGACTGTACATAAGCCTTTCTTCTTTAGCTCTTTCAATAATTTCCTGCTGCCTAATCTGCGAATCTACGTTATTGATTCCAATAATGATATGTCTGTTATCTGTTCTTATTCGTACAGCCTTCAAATTGACATAGGTAGGTTTTCCATTCATCATAAGACGATATGTCAATGTGTAAGAGCCCTGTTCTTCGATTGTCTTTTTGATATTTCTTCTTGTAAAGGATTCAAGCATAACATCTACATCCTCTGCATAAATCCTCTGCTTTATCTGAGCTTTAGCCTTTCTGAAGAAATCGGTTCCCCTTCTTTCAACAGCCACATCACGATTGTAACCGTCAGGGTTGAATTCAACATAATCTCCAGATTCCATATCAACAAAATACATATCCATATAGTCTTCTGACAAAGCTCTCGCTATATAGTTATAGGTTAAGGAATCTGTGTTGTTTTGTGTTTCATTAACCTGAAGGATTGCAATAACTATAGCAGAAAGCTTTGTAACTGGATTAACAGCAATTCTCTGAAGCAGAATCTGAACTATATTTCCATCAGGCAATCTATCGTCGATAATAGCTCGCTTACCTGTTTTAGCACAATTTCGAATACAGTTTAATGTATATATACCAACAGTTTTTACATCTTTCTTGTCTTCGTTAGCTTTTTTAAAATCATCAAATCGGTAGATACGGCTGTTGTTCGCATCAGGTATTTTTGGGGACACGAATGTCCTGAATGCCTTGTTACCTCGGACAATTCTAAGGGTCTTACCATCTGTTTCAACTATAGCAATTGGGAATAAGTCGAAATAGTTTGCAAGCTCGTTATTATTTGCTCTCGCAAAGGACAAATCGTAAAGACTGATTCTGCCTACGGCTGAGTAATAAGAGTATTCATCTGGATTCTCAAATCCAATGGCCACGTTTTTTTCATATCTTTCAAAGATTTGGCTTGATGGGATTGGTTTGCAATAATAGAATCCCTGAAGCTTTGTACATCCAATCTCCTGTAGGAATTCTACCTGATCTTCATACTCAACGCCTTCAATAACAGTCTCCATACCAAGAGACATGGCAAGCCTTACCAGCTCGGTAAGAATAATCCTGGCTCGCTCACTTTTTCTGATTTGCTGCACATAGAACATGTTGATTTTCAGCGCATCAAAATGCATTTTCTGCAAGATAGTTAAGGCAGCATCGCCACTACCATAATCATCCATCCACACCTGGAAGCCTAAGTCTCTAAACTGCTCCAGCTGAGAAATGACAAAATCGTTACCTATAGTCAAAGACCTTTCTGATACCTCGATTGCAATAAGTCTTCTGGAAATCTTTGATTCCTC
>CACYLQ010000032.1:0-9720 GCA_902775195.1 uncultured Pseudobutyrivibrio sp. | reverse complement strand
TCCTCCATCTTCTGCAAGGCCTTTTCTAATACATACAAATCTAACCTATGAACTGCATTCACCGCCTCAAGTGCAGGCACGAAGTCCATAGGATTTAACATACCAAGAACAGGGTCTTCCCATCTAATGAGAGCTTCTTCCCCACATACTCTGCCATTAGATGTTCTGATGATTGGCTGATAATAAACCTCCAGCCATTCTTCCTCTATAGCCCTGTCTAAGTTATCAATTATGTACTTGCTTTTGTTAAAAGTTCCCCCAATGTCGCTCATTAAACGTTTAGTCTCCTTTGAATCTCGCTTACTACTTCACGTCCTTTGAAAATGATTGCTCCTACAAACAGGATAACGCTTATCATCAAGCAAACTATCCATGCAACAGGACAATCTCTATCAGCAAAGAAATAAAAAACTATGTATGGCAAAATGCCAACTACAAGATTTGTCAGAAGATATACCATTGCGTTGCCATTCTTATCTATCATGGCAAGAACAAAGTTGGCAATAAGTGTCCCCATTATCACTATTGGCGCAACCCATTCTGTAATAAATGGTAGCTTTCCAATATAATAAGCTGTAACTCCCGTCATCACCAAAACAATAAACACAAACAGCGTCATTATTCTGGCTGAGCTTATTCCTTTTTTGAAAAGCCTCATAATTCCAAATTCAAAAACAATCAGCCACATGGAAACAATCAGGCTCCAGTGGAATTTAACGAAATACCACATATCGAAGCCAAACAGAAAATCCAGTCCTAGGCTGGATATTACAACAGTCCAAACAATAAAAAGCTGTAGCTTATAAAAGAAAGATTGCAGCTTAAGTGTTGTCTGCTGTGGAAAATAAGGTTTCTCTGATTCTCCATTTAATTTACTTTGACATAAAGGGCATTTTTTAAGATTGCCCCCTACTTCTATTTTACAATAAGGACAGTTCTTCATTATCGAATCACCTCCGTTGCATAAACTCTAATGTTAATTCCATCCTCTGCCAGGCTTCTCACAAGGGATTTGATTACTCTTGTGTTGGCGTAAGGTGAAGTGATTCCAAGAGATAACTCTCCGTTGTAGCTATACATTGTTGAAAACAGATTAGCCGAACTGCAAAAAGCACTGTAGTTTTGAATCATGTCCCCTACTTCCTTAGGTGGCTTTTGCACTCCTAGGTTGGATAAAACTACTGACACCTTCTTATCTGTTACCCTTGAACCATATTTAACAACCCATTGTTTGATGAACAGTGGGACTGCTCTAACTGGAGCAACATATTCCATGGTCTCAAAATTATCCATCTGCTTTTTAATGTTATCCACAGTAAGATTGGTTTTGAGTTTTTCGTCAAACTCCTTTGCCAAATCCTCAAGGGAAATGTCCTCATCAAACACATGTGATACGTTAACATTGTTAAAGAAGTTTCTTGATGTCTGACTTGGATAGTAATTTCTAAGGTTTACAGGCATTGAAACATTGATTGGCGTTTTACGCTTTCTAGGTGGCATATCCTCCATAATAGCCATCATGAATCTGGCACCTATATAGCTTGTAAGGGAAACCCCTATTTCCTTTGCCTTTGGAAGTATCTGTTCTGTTGGCATATGAACCTCGAAGAACTGAAGCTGGTCATATGGCAGCTTTAGTCCGCTTGGATGATATGCATATTTCAAGGATGACCCCTTCAAGCCCATGCTTCCGAAGAACTGCTTATAGCTATCCTGATTCAAATCATCCTCTGATGCACCTGAATGGATAGTTGTATCTTCGAAACGCCCAGGATATTTTAGCTTTAAATAATCCAGCACTATAATATTTAAAAACTCTAATGCTCCTGTTCCATCTGATATGGCATGGAACAAATCTAAGTTAATTCTGTTGCCGTAGTAAGTAACCTTGTAATGTAGCATCGCTCTGCCCGGCACGTAAAGTATAGGACAAACTCGGCCATGCTCCTCAGTAACAACCGGTTGAATATCTGTATCTTCCATGTAATGCCAGAAGATTCCTCTTCTGATTCTTACCTGAAACTGTGGTCTAATCTGAATTGCAGATAAAACTGCTTCCTGTAGTAATTCTGGGTCTATCTCTTCCCAAAGAGTTGCGCTTACTCTAAGAGTTCGTGTATCTCTTTTAGATGCTGTTGCAAGAAAGACCTTTGCAACATTATCTACCTTATACCAATTATCTCTACTCATTTCTTTCCTCTAACTTACATATATTATATTAGATACATAATCGGCCACGCGCTTCATGGCACGGGTTGCAATAGGAAGAGGCATTTGCTGATAAACATGCCAGCCATCCTTTTCAATATCAATTATAGCTTCCCCACCAGCCTTTAGTATCTTCTTTTGCAGTTGAACACTGTCTTCTAATAAAATCTCATTTCTTCCAACCATGATGAATGTAGGTGGGAAGCTGGTGAAATCTCCGTATAACGGACTGTATTTAGGGTCCGCGAAATCAACATCTTCACCTACAAAGGCATTCCTGACACCTTCAACATATTCCTTAGTTAGAATTGGGTCCTTTTCCTTGTATTTTTCATAGGATTTAGAAGTGGCTGTCATATCAGTCCATGGGCTGAACAATATCAATCCCTTAGGTGATACCAGCTCCTCCTTAATAAGCTTCATGGTCATGCATAACACCAGATTGCCTCCGGCAGAATCCCCTGCAAGCAATACCTTGTTAGGCTCATAGCCCTTTTCCATAAGATATTTCCATATCTTCATGCCATCCTCTAAAGGAGCAGGATATTTGTGCTCTGGTGCAAGTCTGTATTCAAATGACACTACTGAAAAACCTGTAGCAACCGCAAGCTTGGCCGCAAGTATTCTTGCATAGCCTAATCCTCCGCAGGTGTAGCCACCTCCGTGGGCATATAAAATTACATACTGTGGATTGTGGGCGAAATCAGGCTTCACCCACTCGCAGGCGATATTTTTAACCTTGAATTCTTCAACTGTGACATCTGATGTAGGGGCGGCCAGCTTCCCCGCTCTTTCCATAGCAGAGCGTTGCCTTTTTAAATCTTCTTCGGTTAAAGATTTGCCACCTATAGAATTGATAGCCTTAATTGCTATCATTAGCGGATCGTTAAGATTTAGTTTTAATAACGCCATACTTACCCTCTATTTTAAAGTACTAGTTTAATTATAATAATTATAAGTCAAATTTTCCACAAAACCACACAATGTTCACTTTTATTACTCATTTTTATTACTAAGTTGTCGATTTCACAGTTTTTTCACATTTTAGTCACAGTTTGGCACCAAATAACTATAGTCACATGGTAGAATATTTGTGTACGAAAAAGCATTAGTCTTTTTTAGGGGAGGCGCAGCCATGGATATAGCTGAGATTTCTATGAATTTAAGTCAAAACCAGCTTCTTACAGCAGTGGGGACTGCTATGCTTGGCAAGACATTAGATGTCGTAGAAGGACAAGCCGAGGCTTTAACAAAAAGCATGGATATGAATTCTCCATCATTGGAAAGCTTGGTTTATCCTACGTCAGGTACCATGATTGACATGCGCATATGAGTTATAAATGTATTTTGGTTTTTACGATAAAGAGCTTGCCCGTTGCAAGCTCTTTTTATTTCAGTTATATTGCCTAACCTACTGGAATCAGTTCACAAATAAGGTAAGCAATTCACAATAAAAAATTTTCTTTATATGTTTTATTCACATTTTTTACATTGTTAGTTCACCTATGGATAGTATTATAATTACATCGCAAGACAGAAGCGATGAACCATTTTTTTCATAACATTATTCTCCCTTTTGAAAAGCGATGCCCCGCCGGCATCGCTTTTTACTGTCTAAAAATATTAACTTTCAATATCCATTTTGATATTATATATTCATGATTAATTCAAAACACGAGCTAATAATTAAAGATATAAAAAGTGCCATTAATTCTGGCGAATATAACCCAAGCGATAAAATCCCATCGGAAAATCAGCTTGCCACCAAATATAACGTTAGCAGACAGACTGTACGAAAGGCTCTTGGCAAGCTTATTGAGGAAGGCTACCTCTACCCTGTTCACGGTAGTGGAACCTTCGTTGCCGAAAGAAAAAACAAACAGAAGCACAGCAAGAATATCGCTGTAGTTTCCACTTTCATGTCGGACTATATTTTTCCACGAGTTATCCAGGGAATCAACCAGGTTTTAGACGAAAATGGCTACAGTATCCTTTTAAAAACCACCAACAACTCCCGTAAGGGTGAGGCCTGGTGCATGGAGGAGCTGCTTTCCAAAAACATCGATGGCATGATTATCGAGCCTAGCCAAAGTGCAATCAGCTGCCAGCATCAGGTACTTTACGACCAGATGGATGCCATGGGAATCCCATACGTATTCATCCAAGGCTGCTACGAAGCCATGATGGACAGACCTTTTGTAATGCTAGATGACGTAGAAGGTGGCAAGCTCATTACAGAGCACCTGATTAATCTTGGCCACAAAAATATCGCCGGCATTTTCAAAGCTGACGACACCCAAGGAATCCTTAGACACAAGGGTTATATCAAAGCCCTTCAGGCTGCTGGAATTCCTTACAATCCAGATTTAGTTATTTGGTACCACACAAATAAAACCATGAAGCCTATGGAAGGCTTAATTAGAATATTAGAAAGCGGAACCGCCTGCCATGCAGTGGTTTGCTATAATGACGAAATCGCCGCTGATGTTATAAAGGGTCTTCAAAATATTGGGCGAAGTGTGCCTCACGATATTTCCGTGACAGGCTTCGACAATTCCCTGCTTGCCCACAGCAAAGGAATTACCACCATCGCTCATCCACAAGAAGAGCTTGGAAAAAAAGCTGCCACCACCCTGCTTGGGTTAATCGATGGCAGCATTTCCCGCAAAGAAGCTCATATTCTTCTAGAACCTAAATTAATCGAAAGAAAATCTTGTTTCTAAAGATTCTTTATACGCTCGATTGCTCGGGCAGTATTTTAAGGCTGTCAGGCGGAAGTATCCTTCACCTGATGGTCCGAAGCCTGCTCCTGGAGTTCCAACAATCTGAACATTTTCCAATAAATAATCAAAGAAATCCCAAGAAGTCATATTGTTAGGTGTCTTAAGCCAAATGTAAGGAGCGTTAACACCACCATAAACCTCAAATCCAGCATCCTTAAGACCTGTGTAGATTGTCTTTGCATTGTTCATATAGTATCCAACCTGCTCCTTTATCTGAGCCTGACCCTCAGCTGAATAAACAGCCTCGCCAGCGCGCTGGATAATATAAGGAGCTCCGTTGAATTTGGTTCCGTGACGTCTTGCCCACATACCGTGTAATGACTGATTGTCATAAACCAAATCCTTAGGCACTACAGTGTAGCCAAGTCTTACGCCTGTAAAGCCCGCATTCTTTGAGAATGAATGAATTTCGATAGCACATGTACGTGCCCCAGTACATTCATAGATAGAATGTGGTACATCATCCTCTGAAATATATGCCTCGTAAGCTGCATCAAAAATAATCAGACAGCCATTTTTGTTAGCATAATCAACCCATAGCTGAAGCTGGCTCTTTGTAAGAGTTGTTCCAGTTGGATTGTTTGGAAGACAAAGATAAATAACGTCTGGAGTCTCCTTTGGAAACTCTGGAACGAATTTATTCTCTGCTGTGGTTGGCATATAAATAAGATCAGACCACTTTCCTGTAGCTTCATCGTATGAACCACATCTTCCAGCCATAACATTTGAATCTACATAAACTGGATAAACAGGATCACATACTGCTATTTTAACATTAGAAGCGAACAGTTCCTGAATATCTGCTGAATCAGACTTTGCTCCATCTGAAACAAAAATCTCGTCAGCGCTGATATCGCAGCCTCTGGACTGATAGTCGTTTTTGGCAATAGCCTCTCTTAAAAATGGATAACCTAAATCAGGTGCATAACCGTGAAATGTTGATGCGTTACCCATTTCATCAACTGCACTGTGAAGTGCATTTATCATAGCTGGAGCTATCGGCTGTGTAACATCACCAATTCCAAGTCTAATGATATCCGCATTAGGATTAGCCTCGGAATAAGCAGCAACCTTTTTCGCAATTGTTGAAAAAAGATAGCTTCCTGGAAGTTTTGCAAAATTAGAATTAACCTTAAACATGTTCGCCTCCCTTTGAATATTAAATTATCTACTACTAACTATTCTTTTAACTATTTGTTCATAGGATAAATTTCCGCCGAATAAATCCAATGATGAACCAACAGTAAAATCCATATTATTATCGCTAAGATAGCTTATGAGTTCGATGTCGCCATAATCGGAAACACCGCCAGCATAGGTGATTGGCACTCTCTTATATCTGGATAAGAAGCCTACCAAATCTCTGTCTATGCCCTTTTGTTTACCCTCTACATCTGCTGCATGAATCAAAAATTCGTCGCAGTAATAAGCTAATCTGTCAAGGAAATTGTAAGTAATAATTTCCTTTGAAACCTTTTGCCAACGGTCAGTAACGATAAAGTATTTATCGTCAATTCTGGTGCAGGACAAATCCAGGACCAAATGCTCTCTGCCAACAGCCTTAGAAATGCGTTCCAAAGCGTCATAATCAACTCTTCCATCGTTAAAAACATAAGATGTAACAATAACGTGGCTGGCGCCAGCATCTATAAAGGATTTGGCGTTTTTGTCATCAACGCCTCCGCCATACTGCAATCCACCTGGAAAAGCACTAAGCGCTTTTATTGCCTCTTCCATTGATGCCTTGTATTCCTTAGTATTCTTCATGTTTAGATTGATGATGTGGCCGCCCCTTAAATCGTCTTCCTTGTAGATGTTTGCATAATAAGCAGCATCCTTATCAGCTACGAAATTTTCCTGTGGCTGGTCTTTCTTCTTTCCTAAATCAGAAAGTGTACCTCCAACAATCTGTTTTACCTTTCCATTATGGATGTCGATGCATGGTCTAAATCTCATTTTGCCCTCCCCTTGATGTAGTTATGTCCTTTAGCAAGTAAATTATTGAACAGTATAATCGCTGCCCGAAATATTTTCAATTACACTTTCGTAGAATTTTGTGGCAATTTTAAGTAAATATTCGGTATCTTTCACACCTGCTGTCTCGTAGCAAGAATGCATAGCAAGCTGAGCTAATCCTATATCAACACCGTTGATAGATACATGAGCATTTGAAATGTTACCAAGTGTTGAACCACCAGCTACGTCTGAACGGTTAACAAATGTCTGGTAAGGTACCTTTGCCTGGTTGCAAAGCTCTGCGAAAATACCATAAGCCAAGCCGTCTGTCATGTACTTCTGGTTAGCGTTAAACTTGATTACAACACCCTCGTTCATAAATACCTTGTTTGTAGGGTCGCTCTTTTCTGGGTAGTTAGGGTGAAGAGCATGTGCGTTATCTGCTGATACCATGAATGAGTTTGCAATAGCTGTAAGAAGTGTAGAGTTATTGCCATTCATTGCCTCGTTGATTCTCACAAGTGTGTCATAAAGGAATGTAGAATCAGCGCCCTGCTTTGTACCACTACCAACCTCTTCGTTATCAAATGTTACATGAACCTGAACTGCTGTGTTTGAGTTCTTAGCTGCAAGAAGGCCCATCATTGAGCTGTATGAGCACTGAAGATCATCTAATCTTCTGATAGAGATGAATTCATCATTAGCGCCCCAAACCTTACCAGGCTCTCTGTTGTATAAGAATAAATCGCTACCTAAGATATCATCTTCCTTAACTGAAAGGCTATCAGCAACAAGCTTCTTAAGCTTGAAGTTTTCGTCCATAGATACAAGTGGAAGTAAATCCTTCTGTGGGTTGTACTTGTAACCATCGTTAGCTTCACGATTCATATGAATAGCAAGTGATGGAAGCATGCATAAATCCTTGTCAAGGTTTACAAGCTTTGTCTCGATGCCATTCTTTGTCTTGATGATTGCACGACCAGCAATTGAAAGTGGTCTGTCAAACCAAGGAGCCATAAGCATTCCGCCGTACTTTTCTGTGTTAAGCTTTACATAGTGGCCTTCCTTCATTTCAGGCATTTCCTTAATACGGAAGCTTGGAGAATCGCTGTGTGATGCCATAATCATGAAGCTCTTATATTCATTCTTAGGCATTCTGAAAGCAAGGATAGATGAACCGTTTCTTGTAACGAAATAGTTCTTACCAAGCTCGATGTTCCACTGCTTTGACTCTGAAAGCTCGATAAAGCCTTCCTTTAAAAAGCGCTGTCTCTCGTTTTCAACAACGTGAAACTGTGAAGGGCTCTCCTCTATAAATTCAAATAATCCTTTTACTGTTTTATTCATTTCTTTTTTCCTTCTTTCTTAATTGAATATCCAAAAGTCCCTTTAGGACTGGTTAGACCATAATAGGTGCCGTGAGAATAAGCAAGTAGATTTGCTTTTTCTAGTTCAAACTTTCCTGTCTCATTCATGTAAGCTTCATCTGCGTGAACAGATAAAACGTCAGCCACAAACATAGTATGACTACCATATTCATGAACTTCTTTAACTCGGCATTCGATGTTGACTGGTGATTCAACAATGAGAGGTACATTGATTTCATCAGCTTCTTCCTTATGAAGATTGCATTTTTCGAATTTATCAACATCTCTTCCGCTTTGCACTCCACAAAAATCTGTAGCAAAGCTAAGCTCTTCTGTGGTTAAGTTGATTGCAAACTCACCTGTGTCCATAATCATGTCATAAGAGTATCTGCTAGGTCTTACAGAAATGTATGCCATAGGTGGATTAGTACAAACTGTACCTGTCCATGCTACAGTCAAAACATTGTCATTGCCATCCTTATCTCTGCAGGTAACTAAAACCGCAGGAAGTGGATAAATCATATTTCCCGGCTTCCAAGTTTGTTTTCCCATCATAACCTCCTTGATAAACTACCCTACTAATATACTCTAAAAAAAGCCTAAAGAAAAGGGAATTGCAAAAGCAATCCCCTAAAATACTAGTATTTATATGTTGGTTTTCTTGTCACAAAATCTATTACCTTTTTGCGTTCCTCCAACTGCTCCTTGAACTCTTCTTTTTTCTGTTCAAGCTCCTTTTTAACCTCTTCGGTTATAGGAGTCCCTTTGTACATAGCGCAATATCCATACCCTAACATAACTACCCCTCCTCTGGTTAATTGCCAGATTTTTCTTCCATCATCTCTGAAAATGTTCCCATGTAAACATTGTCCTTTCCAAGAAGGAATTTTAGGTCATCCATAAAGGCCTTTGTTTTTGGGTCATTTTCAAAGCCTCGTGACATGATTTCTACAAGGAACTTCTCACCAATAGCTGAATCGATAATATAATCTCTGTCCTCTTCAAAATCATCAAAGCTTCTATTTTTAACATATTCGCCGCGGAACTTTTTATATTCGGCAGCCTTCTTGCCATCGTATTTCATCTCATCATTTTCGATAATCCGAATACAATTAAGCATATCTTCAGCGTCTGATAAAGCATTATGCTCTACCACTCCGCCTAATCCGCAGATTGTTTTCATGTCGGCCAAAGACAGATTAGCATCCAATCCGTCTGTCACATCCAGGCTGACTTCCTTTTGTATGTTTTCGATGGTGCTAATGAACTTTGCAACACTTCTTTTTAGAGGCTTCTCCAGATTTCTTGATTCGTAGTCTCTTTGGAAGCTGTTCTTGTCTCCGCCCCACACACAGATTTTTCCTACCTGGTGCTTGCGAATCATCGCTATAAGCTCTGTCATAACA
>CACYLQ010000031.1 GCA_902775195.1 uncultured Pseudobutyrivibrio sp. | reverse complement strand
GGAATCGACCTTGAGCTTCTTAAGGAAGTTAAGGAAGTTAAGAGAGCTCGTCTTACTGAGTACGCTGCAGCTAGACCATCAGCTGAGTACCACGAGAAGAAGAATGGTGAGCACGGTGTATGGCAGTACAAGGTAGACATCGCTCTTCCATGTGCTACACAGAACGAGCTTAACGAAGAAGATGCTAAGATGCTTATCGCTAACGGCGTAACAGCAGTAGCAGAGGGTGCTAACATGCCTTCTACTCCAGAAGCTGTTGCAGCATTCCAGGCAGCTGGCGTTTTATTTGGACCAGCTAAGGCTGCTAACGCAGGTGGTGTTGCTACATCTGCACTTGAGATGTCACAGAACTCTGAGAGACTTCACTGGACATTCGAGGAAGTTGATTCTAAGCTTAAGGGAATCATGGAAGGAATCTTCCACGCTTGTGATGATGCTTCTAAGAAGTACGGTATGGAAGGCAACTATGTTGCAGGCGCTAACATCGCAGGCTTCGAGAAGGTTGCTGACGCCATGATGGCACAGGGTATTGCATACTAATTAAATGACGAAAATCTCCTGTTACGGCAACAAGCATTATATTTCTACGCTCGACAACATGTCTCGCTTAAGAAATATAATAGCTTGTTACCTACAGGAGATTTTCTGTTTTTCTAAGTATAAAAAGAGCTAGCTATGAGAAATCATAGCTAGCTCTTTGCTTTACGGTTTAATCTACAACGCGGTCTTCGATAGGAATGTATTTCTTATGAGGACATACAGTCATATAGGCTGGTCTCATAATCTTGCCCTTGTGGCAAACCTCTTCCATGCGGTGTGCACTCCAGCCGGCGATACGTGCGATGGCAAATATTGGAGTGAATAGTTCGCTTGGAATACCAAGCATCTGATAAACAAATCCTGAATAGAAATCCACGTTTGGTGAAACACCCTTATAAATCTTTCGCTCCTCAGCGATTATTTTTGGTGCAAGCTTTGCAACTGTTTCGTAAAGGTTGTATTCCTTTTCCATACCCTTTTCAACAGCAAGCTTTTCTACGAATGAGTGGAAGGTAAGAGCACGAGGATCTGATACAGAATAGATAGCATGTCCCATACCATAAATAAGTCCCTGTCTGTCGAAGGCTTCGCCGTGGAGTAGGGCACGTAAATATTCGCTAACCTCATCCTCATCTTCCCAATCCTTTAAAACGGATTTCATTTCTTCGAACATCTTAACAACCTTAATATTAGCTCCACCGTGCTTAGGGCCCTTAAGAGAACCTAATGCTGCAGCAATAGCAGCGTATGTATCTGTACCAGAAGATGAAACCAGGTGAGTGGTAAATGTAGAGTTGTTACCACCACCGTGCTCCATATGAAGGATTAAAGCTACATCTAAAAGCTTGGCTTCAAGTGGAGTAAATTTACTGTCTGGTCTTAAGCAATGTAATATGTTTTCTGCTGTAGAATAATCAGGTCTAGGCTGATGGATGATGAGCGATGCATCATTATAGTAATAATCGTAAGCAGCATAACTGTAAACTGAAAGCAGAGGGAAGCAGGCAATAAGCTGTAAGCACTGTCTAAGTACGTTTGGCTCAGATGTATCATCTGCTCTGTCATCATTGGAATATAGAGCAAGAACTGATCTTGCAAGAGAGTTCATCATATCCTTTGATGGACTTTTCATAATCATATCTCTAACAAAGTTTGGTGGAAGAGAACGATAACTTGCTAAAAGAGTTTTGAATTCCTTAAGCTGTTCTTCAGTAGGAAGAGTTCCAAATAATAAAAGGTAAGTACACTCTTCGAAACCAAAGTGTTGTTCTAATGGAATGTTCTTAACTAAATCCTGAACATTGTAGCCTCTATAAAAAAGCTGACCATCGCAAGGCACTTCTTTGCCATCAACAAACTTCTTAGAATTAACTTCTGAAATTTCAGTGATACCAACAAGAACACCTTTACCATTTAAGTCACGCAAACCACGTTTTACGTCGTAGGTGGTATATAATTCGGGGTCTATATATGAGGATTTTTTAGAAAGCTCCGCAAGTTTTTCTAGCTCGGGAGTGATTTCGCTGAAGTTTTCGATTGCCATAACAAATTTCCTCCTTTAACACACTAAAGTGATTTAATGTATGTTACCATAAACAGTGTAATTGCACAAGTTTTATAGATTATTATTGTATAAATGTGAAAACAATTTTTTATTTAAATGATTGACTTTAAAATGTCGAAAAATTAAAATGATACTTAGCGAAAATTAGTTTATACTACCAAATTTGGATTAGAGTGAACTAATAAATAAAAATAGAAAAGTGAGGTATGACAAGATGGCTAATGTTGATTTAACTAAGTATGGCATCACAGGAACAACTAGTATTGTGCATAATCCTTCATATGAGGATCTCTACAAGGCAGAGATGGATCCTTCATTAGAGGGTTATGAGAAAGGTAAAGAGACAGAGCTTGGTGCTGTTAATGTTATGACAGGTATCTATACAGGTCGTTCACCTAAGGACAAGTTTATCGTAGTAGATAAGAACTCTGAGAACACTGTATGGTGGACTTCTGAGGAGTATCCAAATGATAACCACAGAATGAGCGAAGAGACATGGGCAGCAGTTAAGGAAATCGCTAAGAAAGAGCTTTCAAATAAAGATCTTTATGTAGTAGATGCATTCTGCGGTGCTAACAAGGACAGCCGTATGGCAGTTCGTTTCATCGTTGAGGTTGCTTGGCAGGCTCACTTTGTTGAAAATATGTTTATTAAGCCTACAGCTGAAGAGCTTGCAAACTTCGAGCCAGATTTCGTAGTTTACAACGCTTCTAAGGCTAAGGTAGAAAACTACAAGGAGCTCGGTCTTAACTCTGAGACTTGCGTAGCTTTCAATATCACATCTCGCGAGCAGGTTATCATCAACACATGGTACGGCGGAGAGATGAAGAAGGGTATGTTCTCAATGATGAACTACTTCCTTCCACTTAAGGGTATGGCTTCAATGCACTGCTCAGCTAACTGCGATATGGATGGAAAGCACACAGCAATCTTCTTTGGTCTTTCTGGAACAGGTAAGACTACACTTTCTACAGATCCAAAGCGTCGTCTTATCGGTGATGATGAGCACGGTTGGGATGATAACGGCGTATTCAACTTCGAAGGTGGTTGCTATGCAAAGGTTATCGGTCTTGATAAGGAATCTGAGCCAGATATCTACAATGCAATCAAGAGAAATGCTCTTCTTGAGAATGTAACAGTAGCTGCTGATGGTAAGATTGATTTTGATGACAAGAGCGTTACAGAGAACACTCGTGTATCTTATCCAATCGAGCACATCAACAACATTGCAGCTGAGGTAAATAAGGTTTCTGCTGGTCCTGACGCTGAAAACGTAATCTTCCTTTCAGCTGATGCATTCGGAGTACTTCCTCCAGTATCAATCCTTACACCAGAGCAGACAAAGTACTACTTCCTTTCTGGTTTCACAGCTAAGCTTGCTGGTACAGAAAGAGGTATTACAGAGCCTACACCTACATTCTCTGCTTGCTTCGGTCAGGCATTCCTTGAGCTTCATCCTACAAAGTACGCTGAGGAGCTTGTTAAGAAGATGGAGAAGTCTGGAGCAAAGGCTTACCTTGTTAACACAGGATGGAACGGAACAGGAAAGAGAATCACAATCAAGGATACAAGAGGTATCATCGATGCTATCCTTTCTGGTGATATCAAGAAGGCTCCTACAAAGACAATTCCTATGTTCAACTTCGAAGTTCCTACAGAGCTTCCAGGAGTAGATCCTAAGATTCTTGATCCTAGAGATACTTATGCTAACGCTTCTGAGTGGGAAGAGAAGGCAAAGGATCTTGCTGCTAGATTCAACAAGAACTTTGTTAAGTACACTACAAACGAAGCTGGTAAGGCACTTGTTTCTGCAGGTCCACAGTTATAATTTGTAATCTAATTAACGGTTTTAAAGCCCAAAGTGATAAAGACACTTTGGGCTTTATTTGGTAAAAATTGGTTCTTTATTTTATCACAATTATGTAGTAGTATAATTTCAGGTAGTAAACATACCGAATTTTAGCCTAACCTGGGATGTACGATTTAACTTATCCTTTTTGAACCTACATTTACTTTAAACGGAATGCCTATATTTCTAATTGGCTGTCAGGCCTTCATTACGCAGAGGAAGACAAAAGATTAGTTGCGGCGATCCACCTAGCTAGAGCTAGGAGTCAATTGATAGGCCCGGCACCTCCAGGTTAGGTTTTGAATGAAATCTATGAGAAGCGCATTAAGCGCTTCTTTTTTTGTTTAATAAAACCTAACCCTCTTTAAGTTGCCTTTCGAATTTGGTAGAATTAAAAACTGAGGAGATTTTTTTATGTGGACTTTTTTAGGTTATGGAAAAACTTATTTAGATAAATGCGGAAGAGATAACATCGGAGCTTATGCTGCTCAGACTGCATATTTTATGATTATGTCAGCCATTCCTGTTATGATGCTTCTTGTTTGGGCGGCAGGCTATGTGCCTTCCATAAATGAATACATGAATGAGCTTATTTTTGATGTTCTCCCAGATACTTTTTCACCATATATAGCCAGGTTTATGGGTCTTATTACACAGGCTTCAGTTGGAATGATTTCCATCTCTATTGTTATGGCTGTTTGGGCATCTGGAAAGGCATTTCAGAATCTTATGGTAGGCCTTAATCAGGTTAACAAAATCGAAGAAACCAGAAACTGGTTTTTAAGAAGATTCAAGGCTATATTTTACACATTGATTTTGCTTTCTGTTATCATTGTAATCATGCTGATGCTTGTATTTACACAGAAGCTACAGTACTATGCTAAAAACTATTATGGCTTCTTAGCTTACGTGGTTGGTATCAGACCATTATTTAGATGGCTGTTTGTATTCATATTTCTAGTTATCGTATTTACGTTTTTATTTACGGTACTTCCTAACAAGCATCTTACATTTTTTAGTCAGCTTCCAGGTGGATTTATATGTGCTACTAGCTGGTACATTTTCAGTTTACTTTTAGCTATATGGGTAAAAACCTTTAATACATATTCTATGTATGGTGCCTTTGCTACCATGATGATGTTTATGTTCTGGCTATATTTTTGTATGTATTTCATGCTGATGGCAGCAGAAGCTAACGTCTTTTTTGAGGAAGCTTTTGGTCTTGCATGGAAGAAATTTTCCGAAAGAATCAAACAGAAGCATCATATAAAGTGGACTGAAAATAATTAGCGTGATATACTAGTTTGAGCTGAAAAGCAATTAATAGGTTTATTATTAGAAAGAAGTTTTATGTTAGTAAAAGATTTTGATTACGAGCTTCCTGAGGAGCTCATCGCTCAGGACCCTCTAGAAAAAAGAAGCAATTCAAGACTTATGGTTTTGGATAAGAATACAGGTGAGACAATTCATAAGCATTTCTACGATATTAAGGAATACCTTAAGCCAGGAGATTGCCTGGTTATCAACAATACAAAGGTTATCCCAGCAAGATTATACGGTGCCAGAGTAGGTACTGGTGGAAAAGTAGAAATTCTTCTATTAAGAAGAATTAGTGACAACCAGTGGGAGTGTCTGGTTAAGCCTGGTAAGAAGGCTCGCCCAGGTATGGAAATCTCATTTGGTGATGGACTTTTAATGGGTAAAATCGTCGACATCGTTGACGAAGGAAACAGAATCATAGAATTTAGCTATGAGGGCATCTTTGAAGAGATTCTTGATAAGCTTGGAGAAATGCCACTTCCACCATATATTACACATAAGCTTCAGGATAGAGATAGATATCAGACTGTTTATGCTAAATATGATGGCTCAGCTGCAGCACCAACTGCAGGCTTACATTTTACACCAGAGCTTCTTGAAGAGGTTAAGGCTATGGGCGTCAGAATCGCAGAGGTTACTCTTCATGTAGGTCTTGGTACATTCAGACCTGTTAAGGAAGAAGAGGTCCTTGACCATCACATGCATGCAGAATACTACATTCTTAACCAGGAGGCCTGCGATATCATAAACGATACAAAGGCTAAGGGTGGAAGAGTTATTTCTGTTGGTACTACTAGTACTCGTACCTTGGAATCAGCTGCCGAAGCAGGCAAGCCACTTGTTCCAAAGAGCGGATGGACTCAGATTTTTATATACCCAGGCTATGAGTTTAAGGTTATTGATGGACTGATTACTAATTTCCATTTACCACAGTCTACATTGATTATGCTTGTATCAGCCCTTGCAGGTAGGGAACATGTTCTTGCTGCTTATGAAGAGGCTGTTAAAGAAAGATACAGATTCTTCTCCTTTGGAGATGCAATGATGATTACAGAATTATAGATTTATGTTTAGGGAGGAAGCCATGTTAGATATTATATCTGAATTGAGCACTAAGTTTGAGGCAGAGCTTCAGAATATCAAGAATTCTGAAGAACTTGAAAACATTCGTGTTTCATACTTAGGTAAGAAGGGCAGCGTTACAGCTGCAATGAAGGAAATGGGCAAGCTTTCTGCGGAAGAAAAGAAAGAGTTTGGCCAGAAGATTAACGTTCTTAAAAACACAGTTGCTGAAAAAATCGCTGATAAGAAGGAAGAGATTGCAGCTTTAGAGCTTCAGAAGGAAATTGATAAGGTTCCTGAGTTTGATATTTCACTTCCAGAGCATTTTGATCAGGGTAGCTTTCATCCAATCACTCTTGTACAGCGTCAGTGCGAGACTATTTTTAAGTCTATGGGCTTTACAGTAGAGGATTATAGCGAGGTTGTTACTGATTATGAATGCTTCGAATCAGTTAACATCCCTAAATATCATCCTGCAAGAGATATGCAGGATACATATTATCTTGAAAATGGACAGCTTCTTAAGTCTCAGACTACAGCTGCTCAGAACGCTATTTACAAGAAATATCGCAAGCAGTTACTTGAGGATGGTACTCCAATTAAGGCTATCTTCCCAGGTCGTTGCTTCAGAAACGAAGCTACAGATGCATGTCACGAGAACACATTCTTCCAGATGGAAGGCGTTATGGTAGGTAAGGACATTTCTATTTCAAACCTTATCTACTTCATGAAGACTATGCTTTCAGAAGTATTTAGAAGAGACATTAAGGTAAGACTTCGTCCAGGGTTCTTCCCATTCGTGGAGCCTGGCTTCGAGCTTGATATCAACTGCCTTAACTGTGGCGGTAAGGGATGTCCTTCATGTAAGCATTCTGGATGGCTTGAGCTTTGCCCATGTGGAATGGTTCATCCTAAGGTTCTTGAAGAGGGCGGAATCGACCCTGATAAATATACAGGTTTTGCTTTCGGACTTGGTCTTACAAGACTTGCTATGATGAAATACGGAATAAAAGACATTCGTGACCTGAACAGCGGAAATCTTTCAAGCCTTGCTCAGTTCACAGATGATGAACAATAAGGGAGGACGCGGTAATGTTTATTTCAATGAATTGGATCTCTGATTTCGTTGACCTTGAAGGTCTCGACAAGATGGAGCTTATAGCTAAGTTCTCTCTTGCAACAGCAGAGGTTGAAAACGATATTTTTCATAAAGGTGAGGATTTATCTGGAGTAGTTGTTGCTGAAATCAAATCAGTAGAGGAACACCCAGAATCTAAGAAGCTTCATCTTTTAAAGGTTGACGCTGGCGATGGTAAGCTTACAGATGTTGTCTGTGGCGCTCCAAACGTTCGCGTTGGTATGAAGACAGCATTTGCTAAGGTAGGAGCTCAGCTTGGCGATATCACAATCGCACCACGACCACTTGCTGGATACGATTCTTTCGGAATGTGCTGTTCTGAAAAGGAAATTGGTATTTCTGATAATAACGACGGTATCATGGACATCACTGAGGATGTAGCAAATGGTACTGACATTAAGGATTTATACGAAATCGATGATATTATCTTCGAAGTAGATAACAAATCACTTACAAACCGTCCTGACCTTTGGGGACACTACGGAATCGCTAGAGAGTTCGCTACAATCGCAAAGCGTCCTCTTAAGGAACTTCCTACACTTGACTTAAGCAAGTACGATAACCTTGAAAAGGTTGACCTTAAAATCGAGGATGAGCTTTGCCAGAGATATTCATCTCTTAAGGTAGAGAACATCGAAAAGAATGTTGCACCAATGAATATGCGTATTCGTTTATTCTACTGCGGCATGAGAGGAATCAACCTTCTTGCAGATTTAACAAACTACATTATGCTTGAAATGGGCCAGCCAATGCATGCATTCGATTCACGTAAGGCTGAAAAGATTCGTGTTAAGAGATTTGACAAGCCATTTACATTTACAACACTTGATGGAGTAGAGCGTAACATCGATGAGAACACACTTATGATTTGCAATGGTGATACACCAGTTGCTATCGCTGGTATCATGGGTGGTCTTGATTCAGAAATCGTTGAAGATACAACAACACTTACACTTGAGTCAGCTACATTTAATGCAGCTTCAATCAGAAAGAGTGCAGTTCGTCTTGCTCACAGAACAGATGCATCTGCTCGTTACGAGAAGAGCCTTGATCCAGAGATGACAACAGTTGCCATCGCTCGTTTCATGAAGCTTCTTTCAGAAATCGACCCAGGAGTTAAGGTTGTATCCGCACTTACTGATGATTATCCATTCCATTATCCACATGTTGCTCTTGATTTTGATAAGAACTTTGTGGATAAGTACACTGGAATTGAAATTACAAATGAGCACATTGTGGATACTCTTACAGCTTTAGGCTTTAAGGTAACTCAGGATGGGGATAACTTCCATGTAGATGTACCATCTTATCGTGCAACTAAGGATATTAGTCTTAAGGCAGATATCATCGAAGAAATCACACGTATCTACGGATATGATAACTTCGAACTTTCTACAACAAATGCACCTCTTTACCCAGTTCGTATGGCAGAGGACAAAAATGTAGAAGACAGAATTAAGGACATCCTTGTTAAGAGATTCAGACTTCACGAGGTTCATTCTTATGTATGGCAGTATGCTGATGAATACAAGAAGCTTGGAATGGAAGTAGAGGACAACGTTAAGCTTGCTAACTCTACAAACCCTAACATTGAAACACTTCGTCGTTCAATCATTCCTACACAGCTTTGCCAGGTTAACTACAACACAGGCTATGATACAGACTTTGGTATTTTCGAAGTTGGCCGTGTAGTAGAAGGTCTCAAGGAAGATGGCCTTTGCGATGAACACAAAAAGCTTTGCATCACTTTATTCTCAAAGACAAAGTCTCTTGAAGAGCTTTACTTCGAATTACGTGATATGCTTGCTGAGACAGTAGAAGATGTTAGACATAAGGCTCTTACATATAAGAAGCTTGAGGCAACACATTCATACGAGCATCCTAAGAACTTGAATGCGCTTATTCTTGATGGCGTTCAGATTGGTGAGCTTGGTGTTGCACATCCACTTGTTTCTAAGAAGATTGATAAGAAGGCAGCTATTGTATTTGCAGAAATCGACATTGAACTTCTTGCAAATATAGCTCAAAACAACATTTCTTATGTTGAACCTTCAAAATATCCTTCAATTGAAGTAGATTTATCATTTATAGCAGAGAAATTTTCTGAAATAAATGATACAATAAAAGAAACAGCAGGATCTATCCTGAAGAAGGTAGGGGTTGCCGATATTTATTCAGATGGTTCTGGCAAATCAATTACAGTAAGACTTCTGTTTGGAGATGACGAACGTACACTTACACATGATGAGGTTCAGGCAGTTGTCGATGAGATAATTGAGAAGCTGAAGAATAAGGGCATCAATCTTAAGGGTTAAATTGATTAGTGGGAGGCAAGAGAATGGAAGAGAAAAGAAAACACAAAAGATTGGATATTGACGTCAAAGTTGAAATCGAAAGAATCGATGAAGACAACATCACAACTGTTAAATACATGGAAGTTGATGTAGTCAATATTTCCAAGACCGGTTTAGCTTTCAGAGTACCAGACGTTAAGTTTGAAGTAGGCGCATGCTTTGATGCTAAAATCCAAATTTGGACTAAGGAGACAATCGATTCAGTGTTTAAGGTTGTCAGAATTAACGAATTAGGTAATGGCGTTACAGAGTACGGATGTATCTTTGTTGGGATGACAGATACAGACGCATTAAAGATTGAAATTTATCAGCTCTTTAATGATGCAGATTAGTTAATTGGTGGGAGAGTAATTATTGTGAATACTAGTATTATTTTCCCGAATTTGCATATTACACTTGATCATGTTGAAAAAGGATTCTATATTGGGTCCTTTTTCATTGCATTTTACGGGGTAATTATTGCTATCGGGATGCTGATTGGCGTAAGCTTTATTCTTAAGGAAGCAAAAAGAGTAGGATTTAACGAGGATGAATTCCTGGATATTTGTATTATTACAATTATTGTTGGAGTAATCGGAGCTAGATTATACTATGTTGCTTTTGCCTGGGATTACTACAAAGATAATCCTATAAGTGCACTGAACATAAGGCAAGGAGGACTTGCTATTTATGGAGGAGTGCTATTTGGAATTGCTTGTGTTTATATTATTTCAAAGGTTAAAAAACTAAACTTTCTCAAGGTTATGGATGTTGCTATGTTTGGCGTAATAATTGGCCAAATCTGTGGAAGATGGGGTAACTTCTTTAACCGCGAAGCATTTGGACAGTATACAGATAGCCTGTTTGCCATGCTTATTCCTTTGGATGCGATTCGTTCCCAGTCGGATGTAACTACAGAGATGCTTACTAACCTTGTAAACATCGACGGAGTTAATTACATTTCTGTTCATCCAACCTTCCTATACGAATCAGTGTGGAATTTGGGCTTATTAATTTTCTTGATTTGTACTAGAAAGAATAAGAAGTTCGATGGATATGTTTTCTTTACATATTTAATCGTCTATGGAGCAGGACGCTTCTGGATAGAGGGACTTCGTACAGACCAACTTAAGCTTTGGGGTACACAGCTTCCAGTATCTCAACTTCTTGCAGCACTGTTGGTTGTTTTAGGTAGTGGATTATATATTTACCACCTAAAGAGCAAACTACTTATTAAAAGTTAAAAAATTGTGTATTTTTTTTAAGACATTGGGTATCCAATGTCTTTTTTTTATACTTTTTTGTCATATCTTGTGTTTTTTGTGCCCAAGTCCTCCACTTTACACCACATATTGAAATAGCCAGAAAACATTGATTTTTCACGGTCTACGGGTTGCGTTAAGGAGATTTATAGTATAAAATGTAGTTAAAAGTGGAGGAAAGTGGATACTTTGTGTCACAAAGTGGTGGAAAGGAGGAAATGCTGATATGTTCATGGGCGAATACAGTCACAATATAGATGCGAAGAACCGTCTAATTATGCCTGCTAAGTTTCGTGAACAGCTAGGAGAGCATTTCGTTGCCACTAAGGGACTTGATGGATGCCTATTTGTATATCCTATGAGCGAATGGCAAACCATCGAAGAGAAATTCAGAGAAATACCACTTACCACCAAGGACGCTAGAAAATTCTCCCGTTTCTTCTTTGCAGGCGCAGCCGAATGCGATGTTGATAAACAGGGAAGAGTACTTATCCCAGCAACACTTAAGGAATATGCAGGGATTGATAAGGAAGTTGTTTCTGTAGGTGTACTTAATCGAATTGAAATCTGGTCTAAGGAAAGATGGCAGGATGAAGGCACTTACGATGATATGGATGAGATAGCTGAGCACATGGCTGAGCTAGGATTGGGAATCTAAATGGAATTTAATCATTATTCAGTTTTATTAAACGAAACAATCGATAATTTGAATATTAAGCCAGACGGAATCTATGTAGATGGCACTTTAGGCGGAGGCGGTCATTCTTATGAAATTGCCAGTCGCCTTACAACTGGACACCTATATGGATTCGATCAGGATACCGATGCCCTCAAAGCAGCAGGGGAAAGATTGTCTCCTTTTAAGGATAGAGTTACTACTATCCACAGTAACTATGAGTTTATGAAGGAGAAGCTAAACGAACAGGGCATCACAAAGGTTGATGGTATCATGTTGGACCTTGGAGTATCCAGCTTCCAGCTAGATGAGGCTGACAGAGGTTTCACCTACAGGGTGGATGATGCGCCACTGGATATGCGCATGGACAAGGATAAGGACATGACCGCTGCGGATATTGTTAATACATATTCGCCAGAGGATTTAACCAGAGTCTTATTCACCTATGGCGAGGAGAAATTCTCAAAACAAATCGTTAAAAACATTGTTAAGGCAAGAGAGGTTGCCCCAATACTTACAGCTGGCCAGTTAAATGAAATAATTGCGGCAAGTATTCCTAAAAAAGCTCAGGTAGGACAGGGACATCCATCTAAGCGTACATATCAGGCTCTTCGAATTGAGCTAAACAGGGAGTTAACAGTATTAGAAGATCATATAGATGACATGATTGATTTGCTTAATCCTGGCGGAAGATTATGCATAATCACTTTCCATTCATTGGAAGACAGAATAACAAAAGTAGCTTTTAAGAGAAATGAGGACCCATGCACATGTCCAAAGGATTTTCCAGTATGTGTATGTGGCAAGAAATCCAAAGGAAAGGTTATTACAAGAAAGCCTATCCTGCCATCCGATAAGGAGTTGGAGGAAAATTCTAGATCAAAAAGTGCGAAGCTTAGAGTTTTCGAGAGAAGAGAGTCATAAATAATGTATTAAGGGAGTTTAGCTAGTTATATTTGGTATAAATCAGGAGTTAGAAAATGCAAGAGGTTAGAACTTATTATTACAATCAGGGTAACGCGGTTAGAAAGGAGACCGAATTAGTATTAAGCCCTGCTAGAAGTCTGCCTACTCGTAAGCAACGTGAACGTGAGAAGCGTGAAGAGGCTATTCGTAGACAGAAGATTACAGATAGAAGACGTGCTGCGGCACTTAGAAAAAATAGATTATTAACAGGATATATGATTGCAGCTGTTGTTCTCACATGCTTTATGCTTGTAGGATATGTAGGTTTACAGACAAATGTTACAACTAGAATGAATCATATCGCAGATTTGCAGAATGAGCTTTCTACAGTTAATGCTGACAACAAGGCAGCAGAAAGTAGAATGGCTACAACAACAAATCTTTCAGAAATTAAGGATAAAGCCATAAATGAGTTGGGAATGGTGTATGCAACCAATAGCCAAATAGTGTATTATAGTGTAGATGGCTCTGACTATATGTCTCAGTATCAGGATATTCCATAGAATAGAGATTTATAATGGCTAGTAATAGAAGACGAAGATTAAAACCAAATAAAAAAATATTAAAAAGAATGCAGCGCAAGCTCTGGTTAGTTTTTGGAGGTGTTTGTATTCTTTTTGTCGTTCTGATAGGTCGTGTAATGTACATACAGAACACAAGTGGTGATAAATACGAAAAAATAGTTTTGTCCCAGCAGGACTATGACAGTACTATTATTCCTTTTCAGCGAGGCAATATCGTAGATTCAAGAGGAACAGTTCTTGCAACTAGTGTTGATGTATATAATGTTATCTTAGACTGCAAGGTTTTAAATGGAAATGAAAAAAAGTTCGAGGGCAGCATTAATGCTACTGTAGACCTTGTAACAGAATGCTTCGAAGAAATCGATGCTGATACAATCAAAACCCAGCTAAAGGAAAACAAAAACAGCCAGTACTATGTGTTAGCTAAAAGGGTTTCTTATGATGAAATGGCCGAGTTCCAAGAAAAGAAGGATTCTAAATCCTACAAAGGTAAGATTTTTGGTATTTGGTTTGAAAAAGAATATATTAGACAGTATCCATACGGAAGTCTTGCTGCAGCCACCATTGGTTATGCCAGCAGTGGTAATGTAGGCGTTATCGGCTTGGAAAATAAATACTCATCAATCCTTAATGGTATTAACGGCCGTACATACGGATATTTGAATTCAGATAACAATCTTGAGCAGACAACTATCGATGCTACAAACGGTAATAACATCGTTTTATCATTGGATGTTAACATTCAATCCATTGTTGAAAAAGCAGTCTTAGATTGGAACGAAAAGACAGCTGCTGCCTGGAACGCAGAACATCCTGATGAACCAGAAACCTTTGGTTCTAAGCATACTGCCGTTTTAGTAATGAATCCAAACAATGGCGAAATATATGCCATGGCTCAGTATCCAACCTTCGATTTAAATAATCCTAGAGATTTGACACCTTACTTCACTCAGGAAGATATAGATGCCATGGATCAGGATCAGAAGATGGATGAGCTTAATAAGATATGGCAGAACTTCTGCATCACATATACCTATGAGCCTGGTTCTACATTCAAACCGTTTACAGTTGCGATGGGACTTGAAACCGGAGATTTAACTGGTGATGAAACCTATTTCTGTGATGGTGGAGAAATGATTTCAGGTTATCCTAAGCTGGTAAAATGTGTTGCACATAATAAAGGCGGACATGGCACGCAGACTATCGCAGATGCACTTTCTAATTCCTGCAACGATGCCTTGATGCAAATGGTACGTGTAATTGGACCAGAAACCTTCTCTGAATATCAGTCTATTTTTGGATTTGGTCAAAAGACTGGTATAGATTTAACAGGAGAGGCCAGCACAGCAGGTCTTATTTATAGCAAGGAAGATTTGAATTCTGCTATCAATCTGGCAACTAATTCCTTTGGTCAGAACTTTAATACCACTATGGTACAGCTTGGAACAGGTTTTTGTTCCCTTATTAATGGTGGATATTTATATGAACCACACCTTGTAACAAAGATTACAGATTCAAATGGTAATACAGTCTCAGAAATTGAACCTGTTTTAGAAAAGAAAACTATTTCTAACGAAACTGGAGAATTAATTAAAAGTTATTTGGAATACGTTGTTTCTGATGGTACAGGTAAAACAGCAGGTTTGCACCAGTTGATAATCCTCAGGTAGTGGTGTATGTTATTGTAGATGAGCCTGGAGTTGGAGCAATTGGAAACAACCAGGCACACAGTAGTTTCGCACAGGAAATCTGTCATAACATTTTTGAACAGATTTTACCTTACCTTGGTGTAGAATCTTCACTTTCAGAAGAAGAGCAAGCCGCTGCGGCAGCTTCACTTACAGAAGCGGCGCAAGCTTCTCCAGATGAAGGTATTGCAGAGGATACTCCAGAAGGAGCAGAATCAACAGTAGATACTACAGCTACACCAGAGGTATCAGAAGATACTGAAGGACAATAATTATTTATATAGAATTGGAGTTTAATTATGTTTGAAGTTTTTTTACCAATGTTAGTAAGTTTTGTTTTGGTTTTAATATTAGGACCTATCTGTATTCCTATTCTTAGACGCCTGAAAATGGGAAATACAGAAAGAGAATACATTAAGGAGCACAAGCTTAAAAACGGAACACCTTCAATGGGTGGAATAATGATTCTTGTTGCTTTTTCTGTTGTAAGCTTTTACCAGGCCAGATTCAATCCACATATCTATCCAATCATTTATTTAACACTTGGTTTTGGAATTATTGGTTTTGTAGATGATTTCCTTAAAGCTATCAAACATAGCTCTGATGGATTAAAGGCATGGCAGAAGATGCTTGGCCAGATCGCTGTAACTACAGGCTTTGCTGTATATATGGCTAAGTTCTCTGATATCTCACTTGAAATGAGAATCCCTTTCACTGGTGCTTTTATTGATATGGGATGGTTTGCAATTGTTGTTTTATATCTTGCTGTTCTTGGTACAGTTAATGGTGCTAACTTTACAGATGGATTAGACGGACTTGCAACATCGGTTACTTTAGTTATTGCTGCCTTTTTTGGAGTAGCAGCTATTACACTTTATTCAGATATTACAGCATGCGCTGCAGCTATGATTGGCGCATTGCTTGGAT
This sequence comes from uncultured Pseudobutyrivibrio sp., assembly GCA_902775195.1. Lineage (GTDB taxonomy): Bacteria > Bacillota > Clostridia > Lachnospirales > Lachnospiraceae > Pseudobutyrivibrio. The sequence continues at coordinate 10,362 of CACYLQ010000031.1, read as the reverse complement.
TTTTAATGTTTAATGTTCACCCTGCAAAGATTTTTATGGGCGATACAGGCTCTCTTGCATTAGGTGGATTTGTTGCTGGATGCGCTTACATGTTAAAAATGCCAATCTTTATCATCATTGTTGCACTTATTTATTTAGTAGAAGTTTTATCAGTTATTCTTCAGGTAGGCTATTTCAAGCTTACTCACGGAAAACGTATTTTTAGAATGGCACCTATTCATCATCACTTCGAATTAGGTGGATGGTCAGAGGTTAAGGTTGTTGCAGTATTTACTACAGTAACAATTTTCTTATGCGTATTCGCATATTATTTGGTCTAAAGGATTGGGGAAGAGTTTATGGTAAGAGAGCAGGAGTATGCCTCCTTAAGAAAGGAGGCTAGAAAGCGCAAAAAATTAAAAAAGCTATTGAATTTTGATTATACTTTACTACTTATCGTTATATTCATTCTTGCCTTTGGACTTGTTATGTTGTACAGCACATCAGCTTATGCGGCTGCACTAAAAACAGGTAATTCAGCCTACTACTTAAAGAAGCAGTTATTTGCAGCCTGCCTGGGATTCGTAGGAATGTTTTTTTCTACCAAGATTGACTATCGAAGATGGTCAGCACTTGTAATCCCATTTTATTTTATTTCTACTTTCTTATGTATCGTCGTAATATTTGTGGGAAAGACTGTTAATGGTCAGGCTAGATGGATTAGTCTTGGACCTATTCAGATGCAGCCTTCAGAATTGGGAAAGGTATCTATTATTTTATTGCTTGCTTTTATTATCGATAGATTTCCTCGTTCACAGCGTACTATGCAAGGCTCATTAAGAACACTTGCAATTGCTTTTCCTTTATTTGGCATTGTTGCCTATAACAATTTGTCTACAGCTATTATCATTTTTGGAATTGCTTTTGTTATGGTATTTATTGCTTCTCCTAAATATTTGTATTTTGGAGGGGCGGTAGGAATAGGTATACTATTAGTTTTAGCTTCTATTCCCTTAGCAGGATACCGAGCAAGCCGTATACAGGCTTGGCTTCATCCTGAGGATTTTATTAGCAGTACAGGTTATCAGACGCTTCAGGGCTTATATGCAATCGGTAGTGGCGGATTGTTTGGTAAAGGCCTTGGAGAAAGTATGCAAAAATACATTGTTCCCGAAGCTCAAAACGATATGATTTTTTCAATCATTTGCGAAGAGCTGGGGGTTTTTGGAGCAGTATGTATTATTCTTCTTTACATTTTGCTACTTTATAGACTTTTATTTATTGCAAATCATGCAAAGGATATGTTTGGCTCATACATTTGCATTGGTATAATGGCTCATATTGCCATACAGGTTATTCTTAACATTGCCGTTGTTACAAATTCAATGCCAAACACAGGTGTAACCCTTCCATTAATCAGCTATGGTGGTACATCGGTTGCCATCCTTTTGACGGAACTTGGACTTGCTCTTAGCGTGTCTAAGAATATGGAGTTTAAGGAGGACGAAGATGTCTAGAAGACGTAGAAGACGAAGCATCGGAAGCCTTATCCTTGGCTTTATAGAATTAATACTTGCAATTGTAATATTTGTGCTGATTGCTATCGGCGCAGCGTATTTCCTTTGTCCACTTAAGACTGTTGAAGTAGAAGGAACAGATTTATACACAGACGAAGAAATTATTAATTATATTATTGATGACAATTATTCGCATAATACAGTTTATGCATTCATTAAAAATAAAGTATTTCCAAAAGGGGATGCTGAATTTATAGATTCATTTGATGTTTCCATTAAGGGCCCACATTCTTTGATAATCACTTGCAATGAAAAACCTATTTTAGGTTATATCCTAACAGAGGAAGGGCAATACATTTACTTTGATTATGATGGAGACATTACTGAAATCAGCGAAACCTTTGTTGATAGAGGCTATATGCAGGTCGATGGTGTCAGCTTAGATGAGCCAAAAATTGGCAAAAAACTTCCAATTGGTGATGATGAAATGGGATATTTAACATCCCTAATCAAAATTCTTCAGAAGAATAGCTTGATGCCAAACGCTGTTACCTATGATGAAAAAAATCATATAACTATTAAATATGAGACCTATAGTATATCCCTTGGAAATAGTTATTTGCTAGAAGAGAAGATTGACAGGATGTTAAGGATACTTCCACAGATTGAAGGATTATACGGTACACTACATCTTGAGAATTATTCTAGCCAAAATACAGATATTGTATTTGAAAAAGATACAGCACAAGAACAATAAATTGGATTTTTTATTAAAAAACGGTTGCGAAACGTATAGAAAAAATATAATATTAATAGTGTACATTTACGAGTATGCATTTGGTATTAGATATTTTGCAACCTCCCTTAGAGGTTTAATAAAAGGAGGATAAAGTTTTGATTAACATTACGACTGACGAGACAGGTGCTCCTGTTAGAATCATTGTTGTTGGAGTCGGCGGAGCTGGCAACAATGCAGTAAAGCGTATGGTTGAAGAGGGAATTGGGGGAGTTGAGTTCATCGGAATCAACACTGATAAGCAGGCCCTTGATTTATGTAAGGCGCCTACTCTTTTAGCTATAGGTGAGAAGACTACAGGTGGAAAAGGCGCTGGCGCTAACCCAGAGGTTGGCCAGAAATCCGCAGAAGAAAGTGCAGAAGATATATCATCAGCTATCAAAGGAGCTGATATGGTATTCATTACATGCGGAATGGGAGGCGGCACAGGTACAGGTGCAGCTCCTGTTGTTGCAAAGATTGCTAAGGAACAGGGTATCCTTACTGTAGGTATCGTTACTAAGCCTTTCCAGTTTGAAGGAAAGCCACGTATGAACAACGCTCTTAACGGTATCGAAAGATTAAAGGAAAACGTTGATACATTAATCGTCATCCCTAACCAGAAGCTTGTTGAAATTTGCAATAAGAGCATGGGTATAGGTGAAAGCTTTAGAATGGCTGATGGTGTGTTACACCAGGCTGTTCAGGGCATTACAGATCTTATCACTAAGAATTCACTTATTAACCTTGACTTCGCTGATGTAACTACAGTTATGAAGGACAAGGGATTAGCACACGTAGGTATCGGTTCTGCTAAGGGTGATGAGAAGGCTCTTGAGGCTGTTAAGGCAGCAGTTGCTTCTCCACTTCTTGAGACTAGCATCCAGGGTGCTACAGACGTTATCGTTAACATCTGTGGTGATGTTGGACTTAACGATGCTAACGAAGCTACATCTTACGTACAGGATATGACAGGTGCAGATGCTAACATTATCCTTGGTATCACAGTTGATGAATCTATGGACGACGAAGTTTCTGTTACTGTTATTGCTACAGGTCTTGGTGACCCAGTACCAGCAGGAAGCTTCCGCAACGTTTCAGGCATGGTATACAATACACAGGCTAGACCATCTAGTGCTGACTTACTTGGAAACATGAGCAGAGCAGCAGCTCCAGCTAGCCAGTCAGGTGTTACTAATACACCTCCAGTTGTAAACAGAACAATTACAACTCAGGCTACTATTTCTCGTCCGGTTACACCTTCTGTTCCAACAGAAAGCACAGTACCAGAGCTCAACATCAAAATGCCTGATTTCATGAATTCAATTAAAAAGTAATTATTAGCCCCGTTAAAGTCGGGGCTTTTTTATTGCATAAATTCTCTTACAGTCTCAGCCGAAGTACATAAATAGGGACATGCCGCTCTGCTATTATCTTTTCATAAAGATACAGGAGGTGCTTTTATGAAAAGAAAATTAGACAAAGAGATGATTATCACACTTGCGGTTGTTGCTTTATTGTTTGCTACAGGGTTAGTATTTTTTGCATTATTCCTATTCGACATACAAATTTCACAAGCTAACATAGGAGGGATAATTGGCTCATATTCAGGGCTTTCTAGCTCTATTTGGCTTTATTTACTTTGTAGAAATTGTTGACTATGTATTGTGGGTTACCTATAATTAAATTATCTATATATAGTATCTGATAACCTACGCAGGCGGAAATATTGTAGGCCAATCAGGATGTTTAAGCTATATGATTTAAGGAAGGTAATGATTATGAGTAAATGGAATAAAAGATTATTTAATGCAGTTTTAATTGCAACTTTAGTTTTTGCATTCAATATAATTGCTTTTGCACAGGGAACTACTAAAATTGCTGTTTCAAAAAGCTCGGCATCGGTAGGAGACAAAATTACAGTTTCGGTTTCAGGTACGGAAAAGGGAACCATTACTGTTAAATATACTTCTAGCATGCTTAACCTTACTAGCTGCAACGCATCTGGATATTCTACAGAAGGTAATGCAGTTTCATTTTCTGGTAAATCTGGAGATTTGGTTTTTAATGCTGTATCAGAAGGTACTGCATCTATTATAGTTTCTTCATCAGCTAACTCTGGTAGTAGCACCACTCTTTCTATTGGTGGTGGGGCAACAGAAACAGCACCAGCTGCAGAACCAGCTGCGGAACCAGAAGAGGCAGCACCAGAAGAACCAGCCGAAGAAACCCCAGCAGAGCAGCCAGCTGAAGCAGCTCCTGCTGTAACACCAGCTAATGGTTCAGTTGGAACCTTAAATGGTGATGGTGGTTTCGATATCAACGGTGTAGCTTATGTTGTTTCAGAGCGTTACGCAGATTCTGAAATTCCATCAGGATTCTCTAAAACTACAATTACAATTGGCAGCAGCACATATAGCGAGCTTACTAATGGTGCAATTACTTTGATTTATTTAAAGCCAGCTGATAACACTGCAGGCTCAGGCGTATTTTATCTTTACAATGCAGACGCAGGTACAGTATCACCATTCTTAATGCTCGGCTCTGCAAAGAACTACGTTATCATTTCTAATCCAGATGCACCTATATCATCTGCATTTACAGAAGCATCTATTGAAGTTACTGGCGGTACAGCTACAGCTTACACATTAGATGGAGCAGAGTTCTTCTACGTATACGGCGTAAATCAGGATGGGGCAACAGGATGGTATTTATATGACAAAACATATGGCACTGTCTCTAGAGTTGACGAGGCCGCACTTAGCGCAGCCGGTGATGCAGGCGCTGACGATGCAGATGCTGTTAGCAATTCAAATGATTCAGAGCTTTACATTGAAAAACTCAACCTTTATCGCAAGATAATCATGGGCTTGATTATTCTTTGCGTTGTATTGTTATTCATTATCATCAACAAAGCTGTTAAGGGACGTGGCGAAGATGACGATGATTTTGATGGAGATGTTTTTGCTGAGGCTCCTAAAAAGAACGCTAAGCGATTACCTCGCTCTATTGTTTTCGGTAGCCGTAATCAGGATGATGAAGAGGATGAATACGAAGAATCTGAAGAATCTGATGAAGATGAAGACTATGAAGACGATATAGATGAGGATACAGAAGAAGAATACTATGATGATGAAGACGAGGAAGAGTACTATGATGAACCAGAAGCTTCTCGTGTTCGTTATGAATCTGAATCTTACGAGGCCAGAAGAGCTTCTAGTTTAAATATGATGGATTTAAATGACCTATAAAGGAGTTTAAAGAATATGGAATATTCTAGACAGGCAAAACGCGCCATTACAGGTGCAACAAAGCTTTCAAAATCCTTGAAGCACAGCTATGTTGGAACAGAACATTTATTAATTTCCATTATAGAACAGGAAAATTCCCTTGCTGCAAAGGTTTTGAATTCAAACGGTGTCACTAAGGATTCCTTACTTAAGCTTGTAGAGGAATTAATCTCACCAGGTGGGGAAGTAGCTATTCAGGAACGTGACGGCTATACACCTAAGATGGAACAGCTTCTAGATCACGCTGCTGATGAAGCTGAAAAATGTAATTCAAAAACAATCGGTACAGAGCATTTACTTCTTGCAATGATTCGCATGCAGGATTGTTCTGGCGCACGATTACTCAATTCTCTCGATATTAATCCACACAAGCTTTTTTCAGAGCTTGTAGCTGGTATGGGTGCTGAAGGTACTGTATACAAAGAGGAAATACAGGCTATTAATAGCGGCAGAAGACGTAACGAAACATCTTACTTAGAGCAATTCTCCAGAGATTTAACTCTTCTTGCAGAAGAAGGAGAACTTGATCCTATAGTAGGACGTGATGCAGAGATTCAGCGAGTTATCCAAATTCTTTCTAGACGTGGCAAAAACAATCCATGCCTTATCGGCGAGCCTGGTGTTGGTAAAACAGCTATAGTTGAAGGCTTAGCAGAAAGAATAGTAGAAGGAAATGTACCTGATTCTGTCAGCGATTTAAGAGTATTATCTTTAGATTTATCTGGCATGGTTGCAGGTTCTAAATACCGTGGAGAATTCGAAGAAAGAATCAAGAAGGTTATTGCAGAGGTTATTGAAGAAGGTAATATCCTTTTATTTATCGACGAAATTCACACATTAATTGGCGCCGGTGGAGCAGAAGGTGCAATTGATGCATCTAACATCCTTAAGCCAGCAATGGCTAGAGGAGAAATCCAGATTTTAGGTGCAACTACTATTACAGAATATCGTAAATACGTAGAAAAGGATGCAGCTTTAGAAAGACGTTTCCAGCCAGTTATGGTGGAAGAACCTACTACTGAAGAAACAATCGAAATCCTTAAAGGTGTTAGACATCTATATGAAGAGCATCACGGAATTACTATTCCTGATGAATCTATCGAAGCCTGCGTTAATCTTTCAGAAAGATATATTGCAGACAGATTCTTACCAGATAAAGCAATCGACCTTATGGATGAGGCCGCAGCAGCTGTTAAGCTTAAGGATGTTAAGAAGGTCACAAAGGATGACACTATTGCAAAACAAATAGACGGACTTTCTGCTGATATGGAGCAGGCCATTATAGACGGAGATATCGCTCTTGCCAGCTCTATCAAAAAAGAAAAGGACGCTTTAGTTGCTAAAAAAGAAGCTGAAGAAAAACGTCTCAGCAGAAGATCAAAAACAAAACCTACTGTTCTTACAGAAAATGACGTAGCAGCAGTAGTTGCTCTTTGGACAAAGATACCTGTTGCAAAATTAACAGAGCAGGAATCAGTTCGTCTCAGAAAAATCGAGAGCATTTTACATAAGCGTGTTATTGGACAGGAAGAAGCTGTTTCAGCTGTAGCACGTGCTGTAAGAAGAGGCCGTGTTGGACTTAAGGAAAAAGGTAGACCAATTGGTTCATTCCTATTCTTAGGACCTACAGGTGTTGGTAAAACAGAAATATCAAAGGCTCTTGCAGAAGCAGTTTTTGGTAATGAGAATTCCATGATTCGTGTAGATATGAGTGAATACATGGAAAAGCATTCTGTATCTAAAATGATTGGTTCACCTCCAGGATATGTGGGATATGAAGAGGGAGGACAGTTATCAGAAAAGGTACGTCGTAATCCATATTCTGTTATTTTGTTTGATGAAATTGAAAAGGCACATCCTGATGTGTTCAATGTAATGCTTCAGATACTTGATGATGGTCACGTTACCGATTCACAGGGACGTAAGGTGGATTTTAAAAACACAATCATCATCATGACAAGTAATGCTGGTGCACAGGCTATCATCGAACCTAAGAAACTTGGATTCGCTTCTAAGGAAGATGCTAACAAGGATTATGAGTTCATGAAGAATGGTGTAATGGAGGAGGTTAAACGAATCTTTAAGCCAGAATTCCTGAATCGTATCGATGAAACAATTGTATTTAGAGCACTTACTAAGGATGACATGAAGGAAATAGCAGCTCTTCAGGTTAAACAATTTATTGCAAGATGCAAGGAACAGATGGATATTACAGTTTCTATTCCTACAACTGTTAAAACCTGGATTGTTGAAAAATCCTTCGAACCTAAATATGGTGCCAGACCTATACGTCGTAAAATCCAGACAGCTCTTGAAGATGTTATGGCAGAAGATATTTTGGCAGGCAAAATCAAGTCATCAGATAAGGTAAAAGCCAAGGTCAAAAATGATGTAGTGGTTTTTGAAAAATCGTGAAATTTATTTTAACTTTATTGAGAAAATCATATTCCTTTGCTATAATCTTTTTTAAGACAAGCTGCATTGGGCAGCGACTATAGGAGGAAATAAAATGGCTGTGATTAGTGAGTTGATTCGCAGTGAAGCAGATGGAACTATCAGCTTTGGGGATTACACTTTAGCTGACAAAAAGAAGCTAGAGGATTTCAAACATGATGGGGATTTGTACAAGGTAAAGACATTCTCTGACATCACCAAATTAGAGAGAAACGGTATGTTCGTATACGAGTCTGTACCTGGTACAGCAGTAGAGAAATTCAACTGTACATCTGATTCAGTTTCATTTACAGTTGAAGGTAAGGGTGATGCAATGATTACCCTAGAGCTTGAGCCTGAAACTAATTATGATATAACAGTAGCAGGTAATAGTGCTGGTCAAATGAAAACAAATCTTGGTGGCAAACTTAATCTTTCAGTTGAACTAGATCCAGGGGTAGCGGTTCTAGTTGAAGTTAAAAGAGTATAGTTAATAGAATAATTTAAATCTTCCCACATTAGTGGGAAGATTTTTTTATAAGGAGAATAACATGGCAAACAAAAAAGTATCAGTATTCTTTTGTCAGGAATGCGGAAATGAGACTTCGAAATGGTCGGGGCAATGTCCAGCATGTGGGGCATGGAATACCCTTGTTGAAGAAACTATAGATAAGGTATCTGTAAAAGCAAGAGCAAAGGTAGCAGATGTTAAACCAACTAAATTAATCGATGTAACTGCATCTAACGAGCAGCGTATGTCCACAACTATAGAAGAATTTGATAGAGTTTTAGGTGGTGGTATAGTACCAGGCTCTATGGTTTTAGTTGGTGGCGATCCTGGTATCGGTAAATCTACATTATTGCTTCAGACCTGCCAAAAGCTGTGCTTATCCGGAATCAATGTCATGTATGTTTCAGGCGAGGAATCTCTTCAGCAGATTAAAATTAGAGCTGACCGTATTGGTACCTTTAATGACAAATTGGACCTTTTATGTGAGACAAGCCTTGATACTATTAAAGCAGTAGTAGAAAGAGAAATGCCAACTGTTCTTATCATTGATTCTATTCAAACCATGTTTAACGAATCTGTAGGCTCAGCACCAGGCTCAGTATCACAGGTCCGTGAATCTACTAATGTTTTAATGAACATAGCCAAAGGAAAGGGGATAGCTGTCTTTATTGTAGGTCATGTTACAAAAGAAGGCACTGTTGCTGGACCAAGAGTATTAGAGCACATGGTAGATACTGTTTTATATTTTGAAGGTGACAGACATGCATCCTATCGAATATTGAGAGGTGTCAAGAACCGTTTTGGATCTACAAACGAAATAGGCGTATTCGAAATGAGAGATACAGGACTTGAACAGGTAAAGAATCCATCTGCTGTTATGCTGGATGGCCGACCAGAAAATGTTACAGGTTCTATTGTAACATGCTCTATGGAGGGCTCAAGACCAATACTTGTAGAGATACAGTCCCTGGTTAGTAAGACTGCCTTTGAAATTCCTCGTAGAATGGCTACAGGCTGCGATTACAATAGAGTCAATCTGCTTGTAGCGGTCCTTGAGAGAATGAGAGATACAAAGGCTAATAGAGCTTGTGGAATCTTTTTAGGTAGATCAGATATTTATGTAAATATAGCAGGTGGAATCAGAATTAATGAACCAGCTATAGATTTAGCTATTGCTCTTGCTATATATTCTAGCGAAAAGGATATTCCAGTAGATGCTGATACTATTATATTTGGAGAGATAGGACTATCGGGAGAGGTTAGGTCTGTTTCGATGGCAGAACAAAGAGTCAGTGAAGCTAAAAAGCTTGGCTTCAAAAAGGCAATCATTCCGGCCTCAAACTTAAATAGTGCCAGTGGAGTAAAAGGGATAGAAGTGATTGGGGTTGCTAATGTAAAAGAGGCGGTAGACGCTTTACAGAAATAACTCAAAAAATTAATTGTAAAAATAATTGGTACAATTCACGCAATTCTATTCTTATGGAGAAATAGATTTACATTAGAAAATTCACAGAAATACTGTTGACAGTAGGGATTATAGGTGATATCATAATCGAGCACTGAGGGAAACGAAGTGCTAAGAAAACAAGGAATTGTAAAAATTGTATAAGCAATTTTAAATTCTTGAAAAACTTTAAAAAAGTTGTTGACACAGAGCTTCAATCGTGATAGTATAAATGAGTTGCTGCTGAGAGCAACAACAAAACGAAGATTGATAACTGAACAGTGAAACAAACCTTGAATTAATACAGTTTTGTATAAAACATGTATCCTTGAAATTCATTTAAGTTTCTTAATGAAACGAAACCTTTATTAAATGGTAAGGATTTTCAAAACTTGATTTTGAAAATCATTGCC
>CACYLQ010000030.1 GCA_902775195.1 uncultured Pseudobutyrivibrio sp. | reverse complement strand
GGATTACCAGCACCGCTGCAAATAGGTTTTATAACAGAATTTTTATTTTCATATCCCATCGTCATTCCCTCTGGCGATGAAAATAAGGTTTCAAATAAGCAAATGGAAAATCTAACCTTTCTTGAAATATCTTTATTCGAATGTAAATAGAAGGATTTGAAGCATTTACCATCAGCGTTTTTAGGGATATCATATATACCAAAATAGTATCCATTCACTTTTACAGTTCTTTTTAACATATGACTTAGAATATTTCCCATGCTGACTGCTGTTGTTCCAAGCCATCCACTATCTACTATCGCATATGCGATATTTTCCGTGAGTCCAACATACTCAAAATAATCAGTAATACTTTTATAACAATATTCAGAGTGCTCCTGAACCATTTCAAAAAAAGAAATGCCAAAAGCATCTATCCGCACCTTCAACTCCTGAATTTGCGCATAAGATAAGCATTCTCTTAGTCTATCTTCAAATCTAAGTTCTTTTGCCACCTCTAATATTTCTTCATCAGATAAAGCACAACGCTTCATCAGCTTTTCAAATGTAATATCTATACCACCTACACAAATTGAATCTATACATTTCCTGCCAATAAAATGATATTCTGCATTTCTTAAAACATACCTAGACACATATATGTACCTTAAATCGAGAACTATCCCAAGTTTAGGCATCAATTTCTTAGCCAATTCATACATAAGCCAACCATCTCTAGCCAAGAAATACAACCTATTTATACCATCAGCTTTTGCTCTCTTTAACACCCAACTAACATATTCAGTCATAACAGGAGCATATACATGTAAGAAGCTTTTATCATAATAATCAGCTTGGTTGCCTAACTGTTCCAGCGAAAGCCTCAAGGCTTCTGAGTGGTTCGGACTCGCTTTCAATATTGAGTTGTACTGGTGCAACCTCTCTTCTGGAATCATCCTTACGCTTTATTCCCTCCGAACGCTTAATAAACTCTAATAATACTGGTGGAACCAGACATGCAACTATAGGTCTAAGTACAAACACCCACCCAATTGGAAACAGCTTACCCATCTGTTTATAATTTCTATATCTTGTTTTCGCTTCGTTTATACGATATTTTGTCTTTCTCTTTCTATAAGATTCTTTAGTTTCTCTATATCTAAATAATGTTTCTTGCAGATTGTATCCTTTTAATCCTCTTTGAATTAGGTGCATAAAGATTTCATAGTCTTCGCATCTAAGAGTTTCCTCAGTAGCAAGGTATCCTCTTCCTTCATCAAATATCTCCGCTCTAAACATTACCGATGGGTGTGCATAAGGTGAAAATCTGTAATAATCCATCATCTGTGGAATTTCTGGATATGGTCGCTCTCCCCAAACACCATTTTCATCAAATAGCTCAGTATTACATCCACACCACGCATACTCAGCATGTTCCTCCAAGAAATCAACTTGCTTTTCAATTCTTGTTCGCAGAGAAACGTCATCAGCATCCATCCTGGCAATATATTTTCCCTTTGCATGTAATATACATTCATTCAAAGAAAAGGCTAAACCTTTATTTTCTAAACGACGCATTACTACAATTCTCTCGTCTAGTTGTTTCAAGTCTTGTACAATTTTTGCTGCTTCATCACATGAGCCATCGTCCCATATAATAAATTCTAAATTGTCGTAAGACTGATTTAGAATGGAAGATACTGCCTCTCTTAAAATCTTCTCATCCCATTGATTGTAAACACCCATAATAACGGAAACTAGCGGTTTATCCATGCCCCATATACCTTCTTCATAGTTTTCTCAACTTCATGAACTGTAAATACCATTCCAGACTGTCTACATTTCATAGACAATCCATGTCTATATTCCTTATCAACCATAAGGGTTTCTATAGCATTAGCAAAATCCTTTACGGAATCGGCTCTACATACTATAGAATTTACAGTATCAATTGCGTACTCCCTTGTTCCCCTGTTATCTGCCACGATAAGAGGAACTCCACAAAGTAGTGCCTCAACTGCAGCAATTCCCAAGCCTTCTCTATGTGAAGGGAAGGCAAAGACATCTGCAATACTTAAAATTTCAGGCATATCCGTCCTGAAACCTAACAACTTTACTTGGGACTTGAAGTTGTATTCAGATATCTGCCTTTCCAACACTGGCAAATTAGGTCCTTTACCACATATAAGGTAATATACCTTGCTTATATCAACGCCTTTCTTATTTTTAAGATAAGCTAAGGCATCAATAACTATTTTTTGATTTTTATTCTTGTTTAGCTCTGCCGCTGTAACGATAACAAAAGCATCATCAGGTATGCCAAAGCTCCTACGCAGTGCCATATTTTTCTCTCGCAGACAAAAGCGTTTTTCATCTACTCCCACACTATGAATCTGAGCAACCTTTCCCCCGTCTTTTAACCTAAAGGATTTAGCTCGCTCATAATCTTCACAATTAATCGTAATAATCTGATCTGTCCATCTGGCTAAAAATTTTTCAACAGTGTAATATAGTACCCAATTCCTTATTGGTGCTCCATTATAAAAATGGAATCCGTGAGCAGTATATATCACATAAGGCTTCCTTGAACAAAGCTTTGCAGCCACTCTAGCCACAACACCTCCCATAGGATTATGGCAATGCACTATATCTATTCCGTACCCGTCAATTATATTTATAACCTGCTTGATTGCCCCTAAATTCTTAGTACTAGCAGGACTTTTTTCGATATCAATCTGATGAAATATTATTCCCTGTTCTATTAGTTTTTTTTCATCAAATGTATAAATGGGATTTCTAAAGTTAGATGCATAATGTATCTCGCATCCCATCTCCTTCAAAAGCTTCACATCATTGCTTTCAAACTGAGGTAAGAATCCACTTATTGTAGTTAAAAAGAGTATTTTCTTCATCTCATCCTCAAATATCAGGGAATGCACTTGGCATCCCCTGTAGTCCTTATCAACCACATGATTTCGGAATTAAAATTAGATCTAATCTTTTAATTCAAGCCCAAAATTTCTAGTGATAGTTTTTAATTAAGCTAATACCTTCTTTGTGCAAACTACTGCACCTACAGCACCAATCATGATAAACATTAATGCTGCTGGAAGTGTCTCACCTGTCTTTGGTGATGTTGCAGGAGCTGCTACAGAAGCAACGTTTAATTCTACTACTGCAAATGGAGAACATGTTGCAGACTCAATTGTAACTGCACCCTTAGTAGCTGCCTTTGGTACAAGAATTTCCCAAGACTTTGAGCTATCTAAATAGTGGAGCACATATACTCTGCCTGTACCAATATAGTTGCAAGAAAGTGTAAACTCATAGTTGCCAGCTGCATTCTTTGTAGCACCTGCTGGTGTTACATCAACAACTGTACGAACGATTGCTGAAACAGTTTTATTAGGATCTGCTGCTGCCTGTGCAATAGCAGGATCACCAAGCTTATCAAGATTGTTAAGAATGATGTTCTGTGTTGCAACAGATGCTGACTTAACTGTTGTTGCTGAAACAGCTGTCTCTTTATATCCTGTAGAAACTGTTGTTGCTGCATCATAAGCTTCTGGAGAAGCTACTGCTTCAACTGCTGTTCCAACTGCTGGTGTCTCAGCTGCAGGAACTGTAGCACTAGGAGCTGCAAATGCAGTGATAGAGCTCAATGTAAGAACCATAGCAGCTGTAAGTGCTGTAATTACTGACTTTTTCATGTGTGATTTCCTCCTCTCCTAAATTCATGTGGTCTATATATCAAATTAGAGGTGTGGTCCCCTAAGTGATACCTATTTAACTTCTTCATAAAACAAATTAACTATCATCTCCTCAGCCGCATCCTCATCCATATAGAATTCTTCAAACTGAGTTCCATTTATAGTTTCACCTTCTAAGGTATATATATTGTCCAAGTCAAAATCGTAGTTTAAATATTCTGTAGCCATGTAGGTGAATGTGCTTAAATCGATATCAGTAACCATGTACTCTCCCATGGTTTTATACAAATCCAACGCAATACGTATATCCGATAATGACTTTTCTTTAGCTTTATTTATAAAGGCCTTGAGATACTGTTTTTGTCTATCCAGTCTTAACTGATTAGAGTTAAATGCATTCTCATTTCTCAAGCGAACATACCAGTATGCCGTTTTACCCTTTAATGTGACATTTTCTCCTGTATGAAGATTCATGTTATATTCTGGGTATACGATGTCATCCAGAACTGTTACATCAACTCCTCCAATAGCATCGTTAAGCTTTGGAACCCCATCCATGCTTATGGCAGCATAGGAATTAATCGGTATATTAAATAACATCCTAGATACTGCTTTTACCTGTCGCTCACAACTTTCCACTCCACCATCTCCATAACCATGCTGAAGAGAAATCTGCTGCGTTACCACGCCTGTATAGTTCCCCTCATCATCCCAAACATCTACATCCGCCATAGTGTTTCTATTAATTGCAACGAAAGATATTTCCTTAGTATGGGGATTGATTACAGTTAAAAATAATGTATCTGCCTGTCCTCCATTATTTACTGTGCCATCAGCTTTCCAGCTCTGTCCTCCAACAGCATCTACCGTCTCTGTATCAATTCCCATCACAAGAACTGAAATCAAATCCTCATTGAGCTGATACACTTTACCTTTATATAGAATCTGATTTTCTGATAATGCTGTACTACTTTCCCCCACATCAACATTACGTTCACCAGCTATTGCTTTACTCAATTGGCTTTTTCCAACAAGCCTTAAGACAAAGACAATCCCCACTATTACAATAACTATTGTCAAGATTGTAATAATTGTCCTCAATCCAACTGTTAGTTTCTTCTTTTCTGTAGTAATATTGTTATCAAGCATAATAAAACCTTTATCTTACTCTTCAGGTGGAATTAATACTCCTACCACTAAAAATCTTTGGTCAGAATTATGATCTGTCGTGCAGGTCGAAAGAGTAATTATTCTATCCTCTTTAGTCACATCAATGTCGTCTTTGATATTAGCTATTCCATAGCCATTATCTTTTACATTAAAAATATCCTTTATGTATTGTTCATATACATATTCATTGTTGTAGTCATAATTCAGTAATAAATGATTGGAATTAAACTCATACGCAGCAAAAACCTTATATACAAACACATCATTCTCAGTCCATATGTATATATACTGATCTTTTGAAAATGTATCCTCTTCCTCATAATTATGAAGAGAAGAAAACATTGTCTTATCCTTAAGGTTATGACCATACAGCACTGTATTTTTGTCACTAAAATCCTTAGCATTATAGTCTTCTGTATATATACATCCAGGATAGCCAGGCGTACCATCAATATTATTGTTCAAATAATACGTATTATCTGTCGGATGCTGAAGAACCGGATAATCTACCGTTGTATCCGTTACTGTAATCCAAGCATATATATCTTCGTTTTCTTTATGAAGCTTATTCCAATCTAAATTCTTCTCGGGGATTTCGATTCCAAGATTGCTATATGGCGTTTCTTCTACTTCATCTTTAACAGGCTCGACATCATTAACAGCTTCTGTGATTTCTTCAACTTTCTCTGCTGCCGATTTTCTTTTTTGAGCCTCTCTTAATATGAGTACAATACCAATAGCTATAACTACTAGAAATGCAATTAATGCAATGAAATATTTAGTCTTTTTCTTTTTCATAATTCTGTAAATCCCCTGTAAATACATAACCAATTTATATTTTACTCATTCTTTGTCTGCAAATCAATAGCTATAGCTACTATTTAATAGTTATTACTACCTATTTCTTTATTGAATATTTCAGAAAATATTTATATGAAGCATTTATATATGACTTTTTTTAAGTTCAACAGACGAGGGGGATATAATGGCAGTTGATTACAGGCTAATTGGAACAAGGATTAAATCTTATAGAAAGGGCAAAAAACTAACCCAAGAAAAATTGGCTGAACTTCTTAATATTTCAGTTGGATATGTTAGTAAAATGGAAAGAGGAATAGAACATCCAAACCTAGAAATGCTTTCTAATATTGCAGATATATGTAATTGCGATATTGCTAATTTAGTAAGTGAATCTACCATCAGTCAAACGGAATATTTAGATGATGATTTTAGAAAATTATTAGAAGAACTTTATCCTGATCAAAAGTCTATGCTTTATTATATGTTAAAATACTATCTTAGTTCTGGAAAATGAAAATGTGCCCTGCAAAAACAGGGCACATTTTTTATATCTTATACATAAGACTTTTATTAATTACAAAGCAATAGCTGTCTCAAGAGCAAGCTTCATCATCTCTGTAAATGACTTCTGACGATCCTCAGCTGGGATTTCCTCAGATGTAACGAATGAATCAGAGATTGTAAGCATACATGTAGCGTTCTTTCCAAGCATGTTTGCATTGTTGAAAAGTGCGAAGCTTTCCATCTCTACGCAATCGCAACCGCAACGCTCTTTAACTGCCTGCCATCCACCCATTTCTGGAGCTGTATAGAACTGGTCAGCTGAATGTACCTTTGCAACCTTTGCATTGATACCAAGTTCCTTAGCCTTTGCGATAGCAATATCGTTAATCTTCTTGCTAGGATAAAGTGTCTTATCCTCACATCCGTTTGTGTACTTAGCAAATGTTGAATCAGAATATGCGCTCTCAGAAATAACTACATCAAGAACGTTAAGCTTGTCTGTGTAGCTTCCTGCAGAACCGATACGGATGATGTTTTCTACATCATAGAATGCGTAAAGCTCGTATGAATAAATACCGATTGAAGGCATTCCCATACCGCTGGCCATTACTGATACTGGAACTCCCTTGTATGTACCTGTAAAGCCAAGACAGTTACGAACTGTGTTTACACACTTTACATCCTCCAAGAAATTTTCTGCTACGAATTTAGCACGTAATGGGTCCCCTGGCATAAGAACAGTCTTTGCAAAATCGCCCTTCTTCGCCTCGTTGTGTGGTGTTGCCATAATAATTTCCTCCTTATTAATTATCACATTAATTATATTATAAGTAATTATAGAAATAATGGGCATTAATTGTAGTGCCCGATGTTCTATCTAAAAAACCTGACTGCCCAGCTGCCACCTGCGAATCATGCAGAGCCTGAGCATATGTATATGTGCAGAAAAACAGTGCGTCTGTATTAGTGTTTCCCGCTATAGCCTGTGCGGCCGCGTACTGGCAGGCACTGTTTGGACCTTCCGCTAAAATAAGTGCAACTCGTCCTGATGTAACAGGTGCAAACTGCCCCGATGCGTAAACTACACCTGAAACAGTATTAGGGAATTTGGAGCTTGCAACTCTGTTCATAACAACAGAACCTACCGCAAGTCTTCCAGCATCGCCCTGATTAGCTGCCTCCGCCTGGATTAAAGCTGCAAGGATAAGTGTTTCTTCATCTGATGTACTGTAGCCACCAGTATATCCACCATGTTCACCGGCAAGCTTTTCAGCCAAAGCAACCTGAGCATCCTGATACTGTTTTTGAATTCGCTTTTCATAAGCCTTTGCATCATCCAACTGCTTTTCTAACTGTTCAATTGCAGCCTGTGTATCTGCAATCTGTGAATTAGTAACATTTAAAGCTGTAGATGTATCGCTGACTAATACTCCAAGCTGGGACTTTTTGGATTTCAAATTATCCTGATAAGCACTAAGCTGCTGTCCCTTTTCTTCTATTGCACTTTTGGTATCTTCTATTTCCTTTTGAGTGGCTGCAAATTTCTCTACCGCTGCCTGGTCATAAGCAGTAATCTCAGCCATATATTCTAATCTCTGTAAAAATTCTGATATAGAGCCACACTCTAAAAAATTGATTAGGGTGTTGGTAGATTTGTTTTCATACATATATTGTATGCGAAGCTTCATACTCTCCTTTTGAGAATCTAACGAAGCTTGTGTTAATTCCAACTGTTCATTTAAAGTTGCAATGTCAGCCTCAACCTCTGCTATATCTGCCTCTGTTTCAGAAATTTCCCCAGTAACATTAGATATTTGATTATTTAAATTAGAAATCTGTCCCGTAAGACTGTTTGCCTGGCCCTCCAATTGCTGCTTTGCGCCTTCTACCTGCTGTTTTTGATTGTTAATATCTTTAACAGCATCAGACGCCTTTTGTGATTCTTCCTTTAATCTATCAACCTCTGACTGTGAAGCCTGAGCTGAAGATGAAAGGCATAGGACTGCAATTAGAACAATCGCAAGGCATCCTTTGAATCTTTTCATTACCTTCTCCCTATCGGCACGAGCTACTAATTGATTCTACCGCAACTGCACCGCCCCTAGTAACTTCAATTTTCTTAAATCTAGATTTTAAAAGAGCTACAAGCTCATTGTTTTTGCGTTCTGTCAATGTGCATTCAAATAAAACAGAATCTTCTCCGATATCCACTATCTTAACGTTTCCGCCCTGATTGAATACCTGAGCAATTTGGAAAGCCTCTGTCTTTCCTTCTGGTTTTAATGCTGATACCTTTGCATAAAGTATTTCCTTCATGTGGATTGGAAGTGTTGTAAGGTCGATAACCTTAATTACCTCCACCATGGCATTTAACTGTTTTTTTATCTGCTCGAAGGTTGCATCATCTGCCATAACAGATATGGTCATTCGTGACACATCATCTCTTTCTGTAGTACCAACTGTAAGAGTCTGCAGGTTGTATGATTTTGCAGAAAACAAACCTGATACCTTTGCCAAAACACCAACTTGATTTTCAACGTATAAAGCAATCCATCTATTTTTCATTATTATCTACCTCAGAATCATGTCACTAAGTGGAGTTCCACTTTTTACCATTGGAAGTACTAAATCATCTGGAGAAACTATAAACTCTAAAACTGTAGGCCCCTTCTTGTTAGCCTTAGCTTCATTTAATGCTGATTTAATTTCTTCATCATTAGTAATTCTTATTCCCTTACAGCTATAGCTATTGGCCCATTCCATAAAGTCTGGATAATAGTGACCATCACTGCTAGATAAATCTGTTATCTCATATCGCTTTCCGTAGAAAAGCTGTTGCATCTGTCGAACCATGCCAAGGTTTGAATTATTAAATATACATATAATTATTTGATGTTTATTAGACATGGCAGTTGCCATTTCCTGCATGTTCATTTGGAAACCACCATCGCCTGTAATAAGCACAACTGGTTTATGTGGATTTCCTATTGATGCGCCGATGGCTGCTGGGAATCCAAAGCCCATGGTTCCCAAGCCTCCTGATGTGATAAACTCCTGTCCCTTGTTAAGCTGAATAAACTGAGTAGCCCACATCTGGTGCTGTCCAACATCTGTAACTATATTTGCATTTGGAAATACTTCGCTAATGGCTTCACATACATCCTGAGGGCAAACACCAATCTTTGATTTAGGCATCGACAATGGATGTTCTGCCTCCCAGGCTTTGATTTCTGTAAGCCATTCCTTGCATTCGATTCTTTCTGCGTATTCAACTAATCGCTCTAATGCGATTTTGGCATCTGCTGTGACTGGCACATCTACAGATACGTTACGTGAAATGGATGCTGATGCTATATCAACATGAACGATTTTGGCCTTTGGCGCAAACTCGTCTAATTCACCAGTTATTCTGTCGTTGAATCTAGTACCGATAGAAAACAAAACATCGCACTCAGTTACTGCTTTGTTAGCAGCATATCTTCCATGCATTCCACAGTTTCCTATGAAAAGAGGATGGTCCTCAGGCATAACGCCCTTAGCCATGATAGTTGTAGTAACTGGGATGTTCATTTTCTCTGCAAACTTAACCAGCTTATCTTCAGCGCCTGCTATTCTAACACCGCCACCCGCAAGTAACAGTGGCTGCTTAGCAGTTTTTAGTAATCTATAGGCCTTTTTAAGCTGCCCAATATGTACTGTTTCATTTGGATGATAGCCTCTGATATCAACATGCTCCGGGTACTCAGGATCACCTGAAATGGTTTGAATATCCTTTGGTATATCTATAAGAACCGGACCAGGCTTTCCTGTAGATGCAATCTGAAATCCCATCTTAATGATTTTGCCCATATCGTCACGGTTTCTGACTGTAACGCCGTATTTTGTAATAGAACGAGTCATTCCAACGATATCTACTTCCTGGAATGCATCGTTACCTATAAGGTGAAGTGGCACCTGTCCTGTAAAAATCACCATAGGAATACTGTCGTAATAGGCATCCGCAATACCTGTAATGGTATTGGTTGCGCCTGGGCCTGATGTGACAAGCACAACTGCTGTCTTACCAGTAGCTCTGGCATAACCCTCTGCCTCATGAACAAGAGCCTGTTCATGACGTCCTAAAACAACATTAATTCCTTCTGTTTTATATAGCTCGTCGATAATATCTGTAATCATACCACCAGGATATGCAAATATTGTATCAACGCCCTCTTCCTTCAGTGCTTTTACGAACAACTTTCTTCCAGTAATATTAAGTGCCATCTTTCATTCCTCATAAAGCTAACTAAACTAACGTGTGTATGTTCTAAAATAAAACTCTATATCGTAATATGTTTGCTCCTCTGATTCCTGAGCAAGCTTCCAGTCACTCATTTCATCAAGATTTGGGAAATAAGTATCTGCATCATATGCATAATCTACATATGTAACAAAAGCTCTGTCGCATTCATCTAACATTAATCTATAGATGCTTTCGCCACCGATAATGTAGATGTCATCGGAATTATATTTTTCTAATTCTTTATCAAGCTCTTCCTTAGAATGTACGACTACAGCGCCCTTTGCGTCGTAGTTCATGTCTCTTGTAAGTACAATGTTCACTCTGTTAGGGAGTGGCTTGCTGTTTGGGAAGCTCTCTAGAGTCTTTCTACCCATTACTACTACCTTGCCTGTAGTGGTTTCTCTAAAAAACTTCATATCATCTGGGATGCTAACTAGCAGTTTATTATCCTTGCCGATAGCCCAATTTCTATCTACCGCTACTATTAAATTCATATATAATCCTTTCCATAATCAGCCTTCTAGTACTCCGTGCTCCCGGAGGCCACCTCCCATTGCGGTCAAGGAAACCTCCCTAAAGGGTCCCTCCTTAACCACATGGGGCCCTCCTCCTCGCGCTTGCCAAGGTTGTGATGCTGATTATTGATTGTATTAAACTGCTATAGGTATGTTACGAATCTGTTCGCCGGCTTCGTAGTCCTCTACGATGAGGTCGTCTGTGGTGAAGTCGTAGAAGTTTTTGACTTCAGGGTTTAGGCGAACCTTTGGAGCTGGGAGCTCTGGGCGGCTAAGTAATTCTTTGATTGCATCAACGTGTCTGTCGTAGATGTGTGCATCTGCGATAACGTGAACAAGCTGACCTGGAATCATATCATTTACCTGAGCAACCATCATAAGAAGGATTGCGTACTGGCATACGTTCCAGTTGTTTGCAGCAAGAATGTCCTGTGAACGCTGGTTTAAAACCATGTTAAGCACAAGCTTGCCTGAATCCTTGTCCTTTGTAACATTATATGTTGCTGAATAGCAGCATGGATCCAAATGTCCTGTTGCAAGATCGTGGAACTGATAAAGATTTGTCATGATTCTTCTGGAATATGGTGTTTCCTTAAGCTGCTTAAGGACATAATCCATTTGGTCAATCATCTCTCCCTTGAATTCGAACTTTTCACCAACTACATATCCGTAAGCTGTTCCGATTGAGCCTTCCTCATCAGCCCATTCGTCCCAGATATGTGGCTTTAAATCCTTGATATTGTTAGACTTGCGTTGGTAAATCCAGAGGATTTCATCCATCGCAGACTTAAGAGCAGTCTTTCTAAGTGTAAGAGCTGGGAATTCTTCTCTTAAATCGTATCTATTTACCACGCCAAACTGCTTTATGGTGTAGGCTTTTTCACCTGTATCCTGCCAGATTGGGCGCACAATTTCGTCTTTTGTATCTGTGCCATTATCAAGTATGTCCTGGCACATTTTTTTGAATATTACATCAGCTTTACTCATAACATTTCTCCTTCGTAAAACTTAATTACACTATCGAATAAATTTTACCACAACATATTGGGGTTTGAATAGTTCTTTTACTATTTTTAGTAAATAATATCGCCCCATTTCCCTTGAAAACAGCCTCCTTTTGAGTTACTATATTTTTTAGTAGTTTAAACGCTAGGCCTCTCCAGCGGAAATATATAGGTCTAGTTTAGGAGAAGAAATGAGTCAACAAAAAGTAGATCAAAAAAAGCATGACAAAGCAAATCGCAAGTCAATCGTTAGAAAAAAGAAAATAGAGGAGATTGCAAGTTTAGTATGTGTTTCTATAATTGCTATCGCAATTGTAGGCTGGATTGGTTTCTCTGTTTATAAGAAGGCAGAGCAGGTTAAGCTAGCTAATGCAACATACGAATACAACGAAATCACAACAACCGCTATTCAGGATTACCTTGGCACATTAGGCCAGTAATAAGCCATTTAAGCAAAAGTCCGCACGTGGCGTACAATTGTAGTTTTCTGTTTTAGAATTCACAATTTTTACACATTTTATGCCCTTAGAGATGTTATAATAGCCTTAAGAAAAGCAAATCATATTATTATTTATACTTTTGAGGAGGTATTTGTAATGTTTGATTGTAGTTTATTCCAGGATCTTAGGGCAGACGGTATAGGAAAAGAAATAGTAGAAAGCATTCAGGAGCGCATCGAACAGCGTGAATCACAGGTTCACGAGCAAGCAGCTTCCTTGGGAGTTTTCTTATCACCAACTACCATGAATAGATAATGGGCTTTAATTTAATAGGGGTTTTAAAAAGAGATATCCACGGTGGATATCTCTTTTTTTGACTCATTCTTTATATTTCATCACTGCCCTTAAGCTCTTTTATTCTTGATAGAATCTGTTTTTCATTAAATGTAAAGAAGATGCACGCACCTATGAAGCAGGTTACAAATGCTATAGCAGCTGTAGCGCGATAGCTTTGCTTGGTCTGTGAAACTGTAACAGATGTAAACACTACCATAGCAATGGCCTGGCCCATTTTGAAGGCAAAGGTTCTTGCAGCGAAAAACATACCACTTCTATCCTCTCCTGTTTCAAGTCTGGTAAGCTCTGCAACATCTGCAACACAAGCCTGTGGAAGGATTCCAAGGATAGCCATAGGAATAGATGCAGCCACTGCAATTATGAAGCCCCACTGTAATCCCTTGCCACAGAAGGTTGTTACCATAAATACACATGCATAGGCGAAAAAGCCAATGATGATAAGCTGCTTTTTGCCAATCTTTTTAGCAAGAATATTTACTGCAGGATATAAGCATACGCTGATAAAGGTCATAGTGGCTGTAAGCACGAATGTCCAAGTATCAGCAATCTCCATAAGTTGTGTTTCATAGAATGCCAATCCTGTTTGGAATAATGTTAGTGCAAAGAAATAAATCACATCGCTATAAACAAAATGTCTAAACTGCACATTTGAAAAAGTCTTAACCAAGGATTTGAAAGGCTTTGTTTCACTTGGCTTACTTTCAATATAATCTCTTTCATTAATATAGAATGCTGGAATCAACATGGCAACGCAGGCAATAGAGGCCATGATTGCAACAGCCATTCTGATTGAGCCAGCCTGCCCAAAACCACCCTCAAGGGCACCTGCCACATTTGGAAGCAGGAAGGAAATAGACTGACCTACAATAAATGTAAACGAAATATAAGTTGATACGTTAATTCTGTGCTGCTGTGTATCCCCAAGCTCTGCAATAAGAGCATTATATGGAGTACAGAACATTGTCATAAACAGATAAAAAATCATAAGAAGTGCGAACAGCATGGCATCATTTGCTATGACATTGCTAGTCTGTGGCAGGATGAATAATCCTATTGTGCAAAGTGAAAACGGAATTGCCATTGCTCGCATAAATGGAATTCGTCTTCCACCCTTGTAATCTGCCCCGTCAGACCATCCCGCAATGAGAGGATCTGTAATCGCATCAAAAATACGTCCTGCTGCAAGCACCAGGCCAAACAATGTTAATTTAAAAAATATAGGATGCTGTGTGATATTAGATGCAAATAATCCAGTATTTGGATTCTGCTCACTAGGTGCGCCTGTGTAATAATAGACCATCCAGTTGGACACTACTCCCGATAGCAAGCTCCAACCAAACTGCCCCAGGGCAAACACCCATAGAAGTTTGTTTGTGATAGGTTTTAGTTGTTTCATTATTTAGTTATTCCCCCTTAAAAATATATCTACCCGCAAATGATATTATAGCGCACTTTTGCTGTTTTTGGGATGAAATTGACAAAAGGAGTGTGGCATAACTACGCCACACTCCTATGTATCTAGTCTATTAGTCAAATCCTCACCTGGCATTATTATACGTAATTTTCCAGCGTATCATTCACAGGATTAAGCATTGCTAATAAGTCTTCACACCATCCCGCTTGCTTTTTAGCATCAGGATGGTTGATATTCTTCATCCAAGAATAAACTCGCTCTATCATGGCAATCGCGTTGCTTTTTGTGCTAGTAAAATACTTTTCACCAAACAATTGCTGGAACTCGCCAAATGTATCTAATTGATCTTCATATCTTAATGCAGTATATGCCGCCCAATTGTTGATGGCGCCTGGTATCTTATTTCCAATATGCCCTTGATAGGTTAGATATGCGAAAATCTCCATTTCAGTTGCATTGTTAGGATTAACATCATTTACATGAATGTTATAGGTATGAGTTTTGCCGTCACTTTCCTTCATGCTCAATTGCACTATAGGATCCTCTGATGTAGATTCTGGAGTCTCATAAGCTATAACCATATGTGATACCAAATCTGATACAGGGTAAGTTGTTATTCCTATAACCTTTCTATCTTTTGAGACAGCATCCTCAGATATTTCTTCAACAGCACCATATCGGGAAATGATAGATTCATTTTCATTTTCATTCTCTATTTTTAGGGTTGCTTTTGAAATATTTTCAATTCGCTGTTCCTCTTTCGTTTGTTCTGATGTTGTTCTGATGGGGCAAGCTCATCTTTTTTAATAATGCAACTCTCAGTCATTTTTAAGTAGACTTCGATGAGTTCAGCTTTCTGTTCCGCAAAAAACTGTCCCATTTTCCTTTGGTATTCTTCAGCATCCCACATTCTTCGAAGTTCTTCCTCAGTAGAATACCTTGAAGAAAAGTAGCCTTGAGATTCTTGGAGTCTATCTCCATCTAATGTAAGATGGTGATCCGTATATGGCATGCCATTTCGAATTGCCTCTTGTTGATATTGTCCATAATTTTTTTCGCAATTTTCTATAGCAGCTAAAACTTCCTCCTCAAAATCAGGATTATTCTGCATCTTGCGAATGACAGCAGCATCGATATCAATACTAACTTGGCCCATTTCGCTATAATTATCGCCCACTTGATTTAGACTATCATTGTAACCAAAATAGGGTCGTCTATCGTTCATATGTTTTAGTGATTCATCCATATCAGATAATCTAAAAGAGATATCTGGAAACTTTGAGCATAGATTATGATAATAATCAAGCACCGCATCGCCTGAAGATGAAGATTGGCTTGTAATTTTAAATTGTGCTTCAGTTTTGCTGATAAGACCAGATGCATTATTATATTGCATACTAGTGTTTACAGCATAACTAGATAGAACATTTCCTACTGACATAAAGATCCTTTCTGCATTGCCTGTCAATTCTGGCTGCTCCACTTATATGAAAAAACAGAGCAGCACATATATAATCAGAAGCAATAGAGAATTAAATTTCAACTGCCTCTTTTTCTAATTCTTCTTTGACCTGTTCTTCTTTAGCTTCCTGTGATTCTTCTTTGACACGCTCTACCATGTCATCAATATCAGCATCAATTCGAGCCAAGAGCTTTTCCCATTCTTCATCGGTCATATTTCGCCAATCTACTTCCTTATTGTTGGAATCCTTTTTCATGTACGCTTCGATAAGCTTTTTTAGCGCATCTTGTGTATCTATAGCATTTTCATTCTCTTCAGATTCTTCTATTGTAGGAGTCTCACTAACTTTTTCTGTCATACTTACATTAAACATATTCATGGTCATACCCATAAGAGTTTCCATCAACTTATTGATGTGCGGCATGAAATTTTCTAGCGAAAGATTTCCCAATCCTGCCATTTCATACTTGCCCATTTCACTTGAGAAGGTAGCAAGATAATCCATGCGCTCAAAGATATCATTTACTTCAAAGTCACTCACAAACTTCATTGTCTCGTCAGCAAGATTCTCTGTTTCACGTATGTATGAGCATAACGCAGCAAACTCTGTAAAGTCTGCATTAGTAGGATCAACATTATAAGGATCTATTTCTTTTTCAAATGCATTTCCATCCTTGTCAGTGCCAATAGCCGTGTATTTTCTATCGTCACCATTTACTTCAATTCTTATTTCAAATTTCTCAACAGTACCTTGGTAAGAGAATGCAGTTCTACCACCTTCTGTAGTAGTTTTCATTTCACTAGTCATTACAGAGGCTGATACAATACGAGTATAGCTATTTCCTTTATTTTGTTTATCATCCGTTAACTCTGCTGTATTTAATTGTTCATCTGACGAAGCCTTTAGAGCATTTTCAAACTCACTGTTTTTATTAGCAAAATTTGAAAAGTACAGATATGCGCTTGAATAGCTACTTTGTAATAATACGTTGTTTTCTGCTAAATAATCTACCATAAATCTCCTTTCTGCAGCTCATCTATCAGTCGAAAGGTCCGAGCGGTGATGCTAGAGCCTAAAAAAGCGCCTATTCCAACTTCATTCCGTTGAAATAAGCGCTTCCATAGCTCTATAACAATTCTTACACTATGATATCGAGAATCATGGCAGAATTATTCATGGTCAAATTTAACAAATATCTACTGACTTTGTTGGGGATTACAGCTTGTGGTTTCCTACTGGCGTTGCTTAGCTTCCTCGATAAGAGAAACAACAAGTGCTTCACCATATTATTTATTGATAACTGTTTTAATTGTTCCAATCATATTCCGATGTTAAATTATCTGGATATTTATTAACACTTTGTTCGCGCATAAGCATTGAGCCATCCATTTCACCGCTATTGTAAAAACTGATTATCCATTCATTAGAAGAATAGTCTTTATATTCGTAAATACGGTTATTTTCATCACCATCTACAATTCCAATCCAATTGCCTCTGTCTGCATTATCAACTGCAGCAAATGGCACAAATACCTTGTCATCAATAGTAATATATGCATAGTCATCGTTTGTTCCAGATGTGTAAGTCTGTAAATTATCTGGCTTCTTTTCAGTTCCACATGCCGATAAGACTAGCATTGCCATAATTATAATATTTAAAAAATACTTTTTCATAGTTAATAATCCCCATTTTCTACGAATAGTTAATAGTGACAGCATTTTCATAATCGCTTCTTAAATCTAAGCGAAGAACTCCCACATGATTAAAATCATCCTCGGCTATTCTATGAAACAACTCTACACTACCAATTGATTTGGAAAATTTCTTGTCAATTATTGCCCATCTTACGAACCATTTCTTTTCATACGAATCATTCCAAAAATCTATGGCGGCTTCCATTTTCTCCAGTGTCGGATAGTAAAAGTTATCCCCGTGACAATTATCACTATTAAAATATGGTATTGCATTTTTATCACTATTCTCGGGTATAGCTAATTCTACAAGCTCTTGGTCACTTTCAGAACATAGCATTGCAAATACCTATTATATAAAACTAAGGCTAAATAATTACAGTACGCGCGAGACGGGACTCGAATATTGGGCGTATTCGAAAACACTAGTAAATAGGAGGTTTGCGGGACTGTCATTTTTGTTTGCACCTTTTTTGTACCCCTCTATCACTATCCATGTTGGTCATCTTTTTGAGTAAATAATGTATTTATAAAAGTACCAAGAAACTTAACATGTTCGATTGTAAAAACAGAACATTCGTGCTAGATTATTTATGCGGTTTAACCGTTATGAAAGTACCCATGACGAGGTGGAAATCTCCCGAACCATTCTATAAGGTGCTCCACAGAGTGGATGTCACTATGGAAGGGAGGTGACGCACATGACGGACTATGAAATCTTGATGATTATGCTAACGATGTTAGCATTGCTTTTTACAGCTTGTGGTTTCTTATTGGCGTTGCTTAGCTTTCTCGATAAGAGGAACAACAAGCGAAAAAAATAATGCCTCTCTCGTCGGCAAACGAAAGAGGCGGCTCTCACTGAGAGCTAATTAACTCTAATTCGGGAGCATCCACTTTGGAGTGGGTGCTTTCTTTATTTATAATATAGCATCTTTGGAATATAGATTCAACGATAATTTAGTTCTGGATTTCTCTAAATAAATCATCATAGTTAACACCAAGTGCATTTTTTAGTTTTTCCAATGTATCAAACTTAATAGAACTAGTTTCATTATTGTATATTTTATTAAAGTTTTGATAACTCATCGGTTCCATTCTTTTGAAGAGCCAATATTTTGTATGTTCTTGTTCATCTAGTATTTCATCAATTCTCAGTTGGAGCATAAATTTCCCCTCTCATCTTTTGAATTGATTATAGAATTTCTCTAATTCACAAATAATTCACCTGACCGTTATATAATCTACACATTAGATATATGTTTTTGAGGAGGTATTTATGGAAAACCACAATGAAAATGAACAAATAAGTTTTACTAACATATTCCGGTTTATGGCAAATAAAATACGCACTATAGGTACTATAATAGGAACAATATTAATTATTATTGGTATCATTAAATTTTGCGGAACTTTTGGATACTATGGGTACTACGGAACCGATTTGTACAATGAACTATGTACATCATTAGTTGAAATAAAATCTTTACTTAGTTTACTTTTAGTTGCATCTGGCACCCTAATAGATGTTATATCATTGAAACATTAATAACATAAATAGGAACAATTACGAGAGGAGAAAAAAATATGTTTCAATTTCTTATTATTATAATAATTTCTATCATAATTGGAGAATTAGTGCTAATAATAATTGATGGTAAAAAATCGAAGGCCGAAAAAGCATCTAGGATAAGCCTTCCAGTTCGTTGTTTTTGCTTAGCATTAATTATTTTTGCGTTATTTTTAGGAATTGATAGAACTATAGAAGCTAGTGAACGGACACGAAACACTTGGGAAGCGCTTATTAAAGCAACTGAAACGGTGGCAACTGAAGATGGTGAAAAAACCTTATATCAACATATTACTGATTGGCTGAATTCTACAAATCCTATTTTTGATGGAGTAACCTCCGAACAAAGACAAGTTTTAATTGATTGGAAAAATGATTATGAGCACAGCCATTAAACTAGAAGGAGATAAAACTATGCCAAACCCTGAATTTACACCAATCGAAGCTATTGAAATAATAAAAAGGATTAATATTATAGAGCCTTTTACACTCCCTGATGTATATAGAGAAAAATGGAATTTGATGTCACGTGCTAGAGGTGCAGGTGCTTTCGGAAGAAAGTTTTTCTATTATATATCAAAACATCCAGAAGAAGGCATTAGTCGAATTGAGGGGCTGAAAATAAAAAATAGGGCTGTCTACAAGTATACTTCTCATGGTGAAAACTAATTTCAAAAGATTGATGAAAAAAAATGACATATTACATAGATATGATATCTTGGTGATATTGATACTGATAGTTAGAATGAGATGTTTGGATAATGACAAAATAAGAAAAAAATAAGGGCTATAAGCCCTAAATCAACGAATGTACCCCTTGTTGTAGTTCGCGCTCGACGGGAATAAGGAAACATCTCGATTTCTCATCGCAAGCTCGATAAATCAAGAGGGAAGACGCAGCATTATATGTGCTTCGCACGGCTGCGTCGTGGCAAACAGGTTCCTCCCACTAAAGTGGGTCCCTCCTATTTGCATATCGTCCCGTCTCGATTGAAGTGCTCATTTAGTACAAAAAATAGGACCACCCATAAATGGATGATCCTATTTTTTATACTATAAGAGCGCGAGACGGGACTCGAACCCGCGACCCCCACCTTGGCAAGGTGGTGCTCCACCAACTGAGCCACTCGCGCATATCTGTTGTTTTGTTTGCCTCAACAACAATAGCTATTCTAAAGGATAGACAAGAATAAGTCAAGCATATTTTAAAACTTTTTTCACAGAATTTTTCATGCTACAATTATGAGTATGAAAAGTACAAATTTGAAACGTCCATACATCAATATTATAAATGAAAAAGGCACTATTATCGGCAATGGTTCTAACCAGGGCTGGTTCTCTTCTTCCCCTTGGTTTAACGTTAGTGGGCAGGGGTGTGGCATTATTTCTTCGTTAGATGCATGCTACTATATAGAAGGCAAAAGAATCATTTCCAAAGCCCAATACGAATTTGGTATAAATGGCTTTGCCAGAATTATCGTATTTACGAAGTTATTCATGCATGAATTCTTCTTCAAAAAGTTTGCCATCGGAATCACCCCAAATCAAATCTGCCGTTTCATGAATAAACGCCTAAAGGGTCAATATAAGGTTTCTTATAATGGTAGATTCGGTCATGCTGATTTACTAGATAAAATAGAATCACAGCTAAACAATGACCTGCCTGTTATTTGGTCGCTCTACCGTCCTCGCAAAAAGATAACCTTATACACTTTTAAATCAGTGACCCGCGAGTACATTCCAACCACTAGCACCAACAGTCACTACGTAAATGCGATAGCTGTAATACATGATGCAGCCCCTAATCATCCTACTATGATAAAAATCTCATCCTGGGGAAAGATTTATTATATCGACTATGACGAATATCTAAAATACACAGAAGGCTCTATTATCAGCGCAGTCTGCTCAAACATATTCTTAATAAAAAAGCTTCAGTGAAACCAATCACTGAAGCTCATTTTTACTTTCTCTTATCTAAATTGCTAGCAACCTTCATTCCAATATTCTGGATAATCTGGAACAGAATAATAAGAAGAATAACTGTAACAATCATTATATCAGTTTGCCATCTATAATATCCGTAGCGCACAGCGATATCACCTAATCCGCCACCGCCAACAGTTCCTGACATTGCAGAATATCCAAGGATATTTCCTGTAGTGATTGTAGCGCCGATGATGAGTGATGTGCGTGCCTCAACAAGCATAACCTTTGTTACTATATCCCAATTGCTGGCGCCCATTGATTTAGCAGCCTCAATAACTCCCGGATCTACCTCGTTAAGAGATGACTCCACCATACGTGCGATGTAAGGTGCAGCGCAGACCACAAGTGGAACTATAGTTGCAGTAGAACCGTAGCTTTTTCCAACTACAAATCTTGTAAATGGAATCAATAAAATTAACAAAATCAAAAATGGGATTGAGCGAACAATGTTGCAAAAAATATCAAGCAAGCCATACACAAATTTGTTAGGCTTCAATCCATCCTTGCTTGTAACCTTAAGGCAAATTCCAAGAGGAAGGCCTAAAATATAGGCAACCAATGTTGACACAATTGTCATGTAAAGAGTGTCTCTGATTCCCTCTAGTATCATATTAATTACCTGTGAATCAAACATCTCCTGTTACCTCCTCTATCTCTAATCCACGTTCCTTAAGATACACAATAATATCTTCCTGAAGCTCCGAATCCTCTGGTAGTCCAAGAATCATTTCACCTTTGGCAACACCACCTACATTTCTAGTATCTGCCCTAAGAATATTCACTGCTGTCTGGAACTTAAGAACCATGTTTGCGATGACCGGCTCAAAGGATGAATTCTCCGTAAATACGATACGAATCTTCCTCTCGCCATTAAGTGTCTCAACTGTACCGCCGGATTTTGTATCATCTCCTCGTAATATCAGCTCTCTGGCAGCGCTAGACTTTGGATGATTAAATACATCCTCTACAAATCCATTTTCAACCACCTGCCCCTTTTCGATGATAGCAACCTTGTTACAAATTTCTGATACAACAGACATCTGATGTGTGATGACGATAATAGTGATGCCAAGCTTCTTATTAATATCGCGAAGCAATTCTAATATAGAAGCTGTTGTCTGTGGATCAAGAGCCGATGTTGCCTCATCACAAAGCAGGATTCTAGGATTATTCGCAAGAGCTCTGGCGATGGCGACACGTTGCTTCTGACCACCTGAAAGCTGAGATGGATATGCCTTCGCCTTGTCAGACAATCCTACAACCTCTAACAATTCTTTGGCACGCTTTCTGGCATCAGCCTTTGGTACCTTTTGTAAACGAAGTGGAAAACAAATATTATCGATTACATTTTTTTGCATAAGTAGATTGAAGCTTTGGAAAATCATAGCTATCTGGCTACGTTCTGTTCTAAGCTCCTTTTCTGTAAGCTGCCCAAGGTCCTTATCACCTATAAGCACCTGTCCCGATGTAGGCTTTTCAAGATAATTAAAACATCTAACAAGAGTACTCTTGCCTGCGCCAGACATACCTATGATACCGTAGATATCACCTGTTTCTACGGTAAGGTTGATATTCTTTAACGCATCAACACTTTGCTCTCCCTGAGCAAATGTCTTTGAAAGATTTTTTACAACAATTTCATTCATAGTATACACTCTCCTCATAATCTATTATCAGACTATGACTTCATATTATTAACAACAAATGAGTGTAGCGATGGTAGTTTCAACTTTCCTACCCCACTACACTCTATTTAGATTAACCTTTGTTTATTTTTTGGTCAAGTCCACGGATTATTTGTTGTAGAAAACAACAGCTCCGTCGTATGTATCCTCGATAAACTTCTTAATCTCATCTGACTTAAGAACTGAAACTAAAGCCTGAATCTTTGCATCGTTCTCATGGCCTTCTGCAACTGCGATGATGTTAACGTATGTCTCTGCTGCCACTGAATCTGAAGCCTCGTAAGCGATTGAATCCTTAGCAACTGAATAACCAGCCTCAAGTGCGTAGTTACCATTTAATACAACGTAAGCAACTTCTCCTACAACACGTGCAACCTGTGCAGCCTCAAGCTCCTCGAAATCAAGGTTGTATGGGTTTTCTGTGATGTCATTAACTGTAGCCTCAAGACCAACACCATCCTTTAATGTAAGAAGTCCATTGTCCTGAAGAAGTAAAAGTGCTCTTGCCTCGTTTGTAGTATCATTTGGAACGGCAATTACATCACCCTCTGCAACATCATCAAGTGATGACTTTGTACCAGGATAAATTCCAAATGGTTCGTAATGAATGTCACCTGCGTCTACAAGATGTGTTCCGTGCTCCTCGTTGAAGCTATTAAGATATGGAACATGCTGGAAGTAGTTTGCATCAAACTCGCCTGCCTCAACAACCTCATTAGGCTGAACATAGTCATCAAATACTTTCACTTGAAGGTCGTACCCCTGTTCCTTAAGTGCATCCTTTGCAGCCTCAAGGATTTCTGCGTGAGGTGTAGCTGATGCAGCAACTGTAATTGTTTCAAGCTCTCCTGTTTTTTCTGTCGCTGTGGATGATTCGCTATTTGCTCCTGTGCTTGAATCTGCTGCGCTGCCGCAACCTACTAATGCCCCTGCTGTAATTATTGAAGCTAATGATAAGCTTGCTACCTTCGATATATTCTTTTTCATATTTTGCCTCTCCTCCTAAAAAGTTATGTTATGCTTGAGACTTTATCACACTAAACCACCTAGTTCAATGGGTCTTATTATACCTAGATTTTATTACTAGTTATCAATTTTATTGATAGCAAAACCAAAATCAACTTCTTAGCTTTGTTTTTTCTATTAAATAGACTATAATTTTTAAAGAAAATTATATATAGATAGGACGCAATAATGAAACGAAAATTATTATTAATTTTGATTCCATTAATCATCATTTTAGGTTTTGATTCCATTAATCATCATTTTAGGCGCTGTAACTGGAGGCCTTTTCTTCTATTTCTCTGCGACAGATTTAGTTTACTCTGAAGTATATATAGAAGCCGGTTCCAAGGATTGCACAGTTGGTGACTTCCTTAAGCACGATGCCGATGGCGTCGCCTTTTCAAAGGATTCTGACTTTGATCTTAATACACCTGGCGACTATAAAATTACTATCAATCGCAAGATGCCTGTTATAGGAAAGATGACTTATCACAGCACACTTCACGTTCAGGATACCACTGCTCCTGTTGTGACATTGGCAGAAGAATCAATCGAAATGTACACTACAGCCACTGCCCCTACAGCAGCTGATTTGGTTGAATCTGTAATCGATGCATCCAACTGTACTATCGATTTCAAAGAGCCTTACGACTTCACAAAGGAAGGCAAATTCGATGTAGTAATTCTTGTGACAGATGAAGCTTTAAACACTACCGAAAGCACCATTCCTTGCACAGTTGTTGAAGATGTAACTCCACCAGAAATCACAGGTGTGGAGCCTCTTACTGTTTCCCAGGGCGATGCTATTTCTTATAAAAAGGGTGTAACTGTTACTGATGATAAGGATGAGAATCCTACACTTGAGGTAGACACTTCTCTGGTAAATCCAGACAAACGTGGCACATACAAAATCACCTATACAGCCACGGATGCAGCTGGAAACACATCAGAAAAAACAACCAC
Source organism: uncultured Pseudobutyrivibrio sp. (assembly GCA_902775195.1). Taxonomy (GTDB): domain Bacteria; phylum Bacillota; class Clostridia; order Lachnospirales; family Lachnospiraceae; genus Pseudobutyrivibrio. The sequence continues at coordinate 2,656 of CACYLQ010000030.1, read as the reverse complement.
TATCAAGATTGTTTCAGCCAAAATATCTGAAGCTACAGAGGAAACTGTTTATGCCAAGGCTGATGAAATTCTTTCAGAAATTATCACCGATAACATGACTCAGCTTCAACAGGCAAAAGCCGTTTTCGATTGGGTTGTAAAAAACATTACATATTCTGAAACTGCTGGAATTGACGACCTGTTATCAGCCGCCTACAAAGGTATGTATTACCGTGTTGGTGACTGCACTGTAAAGCAAAAAACTGCAGAGGTTATGCTTAACAGACTGGGCATCAAAAATATGGAAATCGAAAAAATCCGTGACACACGCGGTCACTACTGGTTACTGATTGATGTTGGCGAGGGTTGGTATCACTACGATCCAAATCTACAGCTTGACGGTACTCTTATCTTCTACTGGCATGATGCAGATTTGTGGGCATATTCAAACGCACACAAGAACACTCACAACTATGACCCAAGCAAATATCCACATATACAATAAACACTTAGGAGGACTAAAATGAAAAACAAATTACTTTCTTTGGGATTGATTATGGCAATATCTCTTTCTATGGTTGCCTGCGGAAATTCTAGCGATACAAAGGTTATCGAATCAAACACAAGCACTGAGGCTACAGGCTCTGAGCAGGTTGCAACAGCTAATGCTGGCTACGTATTCAACTATGATGGCATGGACATTCCTGTAGATGCAGATGTTGCTCCAATTATCGACAAGCTTGGTGAGCCTAACAGCTACTTTGAATCTCCTAGCTGCGCCGCTGATGGTATCGGAAAGCTTTACACTTACAGCGATTTTGAAATCCAGACATACCCAGATGGTGATGTAGATAAGGTTCTTTATGTAATGCTTCGCACAGATAATGTTGCTACAGAAGAAGGCATTGATTTATCAAGCTCACGCGAAGATATCGTTGGTGCTTATGGCCAGGCCACTGAAGAAGATTCAAGCTCTATGAAGTATGAAAAAGGTGATATGACTCTCGTATTTATCTTCGATGGCGACAGTCTTATTTCTATCGAATACGACAGCGCAATGAACAAATAAGAGGACTGAATTGTCTGAAAAACAAAGGGATTTTTTAAAGCTTTGCAACTTTAGAAAATCCCTTGACTTATGGGCGTTTGTACTATAGAATGTTGAGGCAAACACAACAACAGATATGCGCGAGTGGCTCAGTTGGTGGAGCACCACCTTGCCAAGGTGGGGGTCGCGGGTTCGAGTCCCGTCTCGCGCTTTTGTTTTATGGGCTGTAAACCCTTTATTAAAAAGGGCTTACGGCTCTTTTTTTATGCAATCTTGATGGCCGGGGCAAGGTTGGTAAGCGGAGGAATTACTTTATTAACGGTTTCACCAACTTTATCGGTATATTCACGGTCAGCAAAAGAATAACAATCTAGGTTAACTCGTGGTGAATGTCCCATGTATTGGGCTTTATCAGCAACGCTGTTTTCAGTCATTACGTAAGAATTGAAATACATTCTTATTGCGTGAATATTTGTCAATTTAAGTCCTAGCTTCTTGCAGATTGTTCTATGTGCATTATCAATCTGTCTAACTGTGCACCATTCGCCATTTGAAAGTGCAAAAACATATTCTGTATTTAATTGTGCTTCCGCTTGCATTTTCTTAATGTATTCAAGTAATAGACTTATGTTTTCGGTCTTATCTATCCATCTACCGCCTTGAGGGTGTCTCTTTTCATCCTTCGTCGAATTTAAGAAATAATACTCAATATGCCCATTAACATTGTGACTCACTTGCTGAGAATGAATGTGTATATAATTGCCTTGGATATCTTCCCACTTCAATGATGGGATTTCTCCAACCCTTACGCCTGAATTAAGAGCAAATAGTATAGTCATAGCCTTAATAGTCTTATCGTAGCTTTTTGAGCCGTTTATGACGTTCACAAGTGCATCTGTGATAAGTGCAGCCTCTTTGATTGAATAGGCTTTATCTTCAGCCGTTTTCACATCATAAGTGAGGGTAGGCCTAAAAGGTGCAAGAGTTCTAGGCGTTGGATTGAATATCACTTCGCTCTCCCTTATTGCGTGGGTAAAAACTATGTTTAAAAGCCCGATAAACCTTTTAAGGTGTTTTTCCTTTGGGTGCTTTTCGGCGCATTTTTTGAAGATATAATCCTCAATATACTTGGGAGTAATATCCTTGATATTCTTTTTAGCTAATTCGTTATCAACATAATAGTTGTATGTATCGAAATAGTCTTCATAAGTTCTTTCAGCGACTTGCTTTCGATGGTCTTCGATAGCTTCCTCAAATACCTTTTTAAAAGTCGTTATGTTGTTGTAATAGTCAAAGAGTACATCTGCAAGCTTCTCTTTGGTTTTGCCTTGTTTTCTCACACCATCATTGGTGGTGGTGTAATAATAATCACCGCTTACATTGTATGAAATAGCACGGCGGTGCTGTTTTAATGTTTGAGCTTTAGTCACGTCTTCTCCTTTCGTGATGTCAAGCCCTAATTGATTGATTAACGATTCAGATGATATTCTTTTTTCCATTCTTTAGCAAGCTCCTTTTCTACATGAATTTTTTTTCATACAGGAACCATGGCCGAGGGGGAGCTTGATTTTTTCTCATGAATGTTTTGATTGTATTTATTTAAGTACAAAAAGCACCTTGAGGGGAGGT